>JAGBIR010000175.1 GCA_017934845.1 Alistipes sp.
CTGCGCCGTATCGCCATCGATAGCCTGACGGCCTGCAACAATAACATCGGCACCAATCGACTTCAAGGCACACGAAAGCGCATAAGAAGTTGCCAAAGTATCCGAGCCGGCAAATTTACGATCCGAAAGCAAATAGCCTCCATCGGCACCGCGGAACATAGCGTCGCGAATAATATCGGCCGCACGCTGTGGGCCCATTGTGAGGATATGCACCGTAGAGCCTGCGCACTCATCCTTAAGGCGCAAAGCCAGCTCCAGAGCATTCAAATCCTCGGGATTAAATATAGCAGGTAGCGCTGCACGATTTACCGTACCTTCGGCAGTCATTGCATCCTTACCCACATTGCGGGTATCGGGCACCTGCTTGGCCAATACAACAATCTTTAACTTTTTGTTCATTAGTCTAAATATTGGTTACTACTGGGCGAGTTGTCGCGACTCCAACTCACACCTTATACGTAAAAAGCACCTGTTTAGTATGCACTAATATCTCAATTTAGATAGCAATATCCGAAAAGTCCTTTTTTCGCGACATAAAGGAGGTTTCGGATATGCGTTCTAAATCACTATTTCAAGTGCTTCAGATATTAATTATCGAATAATAGTCTCGGCACGATCGGGGCCTACCGAAATAATCTTTACAGGCACACCCGTCTGCTGCTCGATAAACTCAACATAGGTCTTAAACTCTGCAGGGAAGTCCTCATAACGGCGCACCTTGCAGATATCACACTTCCAGCCCTTGAACTCGGTATATACAGGCTCCAGATTGTCGGTCACCTCATAGGGGAAGTGATCCACAACCTCGCCATTGATCTTATAAGCCGTAGCGACCTTTACGGTATCGAAGTCATTCATAACATCTGACTTCATCATAATAAGGCCCGTAACACCGTCTATCATAACAGCATACTTCAACGCTACCAAATCCAGCCATCCACAACGACGGGGACGACCCGTAACGGCACCAAACTCGTGACCGATGCGACGCAACTCCTCGCCGGTCTCATCAAAGAGCTCAGTTGGGAATGGACCGCTGCCAACGCGAGTACAATATGCCTTGAAGATACCATATACATCACCCACCTTTGTAGGAGCAACGCCCAAACCTGTACATACACCTGCGCATACGGTATTTGATGACGTTACGAAGGGATATGTACCAAAATCAACGTCAAGCATCGAGCCCTGCGCGCCCTCGGCAAGGATAGCTACATCCTCGTCGATAAACTTATTAACCTCGTGCTCGCTATCGACGAAGGTAAAACCACGAAGATACTCGATACCCTCCATCCAGCTCTGCTCGTACTCTGTAATATCGTACTCGAAGCCCTCGTAGTGCGACAACATCTCGACGTGCTTTGCCTTGAGTGCATTATAACGATCGATGAAATCCTCGGCCAACACATCGCCAAAGCGCAAGCCATTACGGCCTGTTTTATCCATGTATGTAGGGCCAATACCCTTCAACGTTGAGCCAATCTTCGCCTTACCCTTTGCAGCCTCGCTGGCAGCATCCAACATACGGTGGGTAGGAAGGATAATATGCGCCTTCTTCGAGATGAGCATCTTCTCCTTTACGGGGATACCCTGCTCCGAAATGTTACGCAACTCCTCGGTAAGGCTAACGGGGTCAACCACCACACCATTACCGATAATGTTTATCGAGCCGTCACGGAAGATTCCCGAAGGAACGGTACGCAGAACAAAACTCTTATCGCCGAAGTGCAACGAGTGACCGGCATTAGGTCCGCCCTGAAAACGTGCAATAACTTTGTAATTGGGCGTAAGGACATCCACGACTTTGCCCTTACCTTCATCGCCCCACTGCAATCCGAGAACTACATCAATCTTTTTCATTATTATCTAAATGTATGTAATTAAATTCAATCGCAAAACATTTTTTGCACTCAAAGGTACATCTTTTTTTTTATACACGACAATTTTGCAAGTGGAATTTATCAACAGGTTATCAAACGCCACGAAATGTGGCGAAATAACCACTCCTCGGTGGTGGATTTTCACATTTTTTATAATTTTGATGTTACAAAATCGGAGGTTGTACGTATTATAATCGAAACCGAGGCCGACAAAGCCGACAATACTAACCAACAAAATGAAAAGCGAAGAACTTAACATAGCATTTATCGAGCTGAAAGATGTGGCCTACCGTTACGCTGTGAGTCTGCTTGGTCAGAGCGCAGAGGCCGAGGATGCTGTGCAGGATCTCTACGAGAGGTTATGGCGGCGACGGCTACTTATTCGCTCGGGAGGTTTTCGAGCGTTGCTTATGACAAGCCTGCGCAACCTATGTCTTGACAGACTGCGCGAGAAGGAGCGGCGACGGACGTATGAGCCAACCGACACACCCGCCGAAGAGTCACCAACAGCCGACAAGGAGACGACCGATATTGTCAAGCATCTTATCGAGCAACTACCCACTCGCGAACGCGAGGTGATACATCTGCGAGATTGCGAAGGCTGGCAATTTGAAGATATAGCCGCAGTAACGGGCGCAAGCGAGGCGGCAGTACGAGTGGCATTGAGCCGTGCAAGAGAGAAAATCAGAGATGAACTTTCAAAAATTATGGACTATGGATTATAACGATATTTTAAGACGCTACTACGAGGGCCGCACCTCGCTCGACGAAGAGCAGGCATTGCGCGACTATCTCATGCAGTCCGACTTCAATTCACTCTCAATAGAGGAGCGTGCAACACGCCAAATGATGAGTTACGCGGTCGGCAAAGCAGAGTGCAAAGTTGCAATCCATACACACCGCTCGTCACGACCGATATGGCAATATACGCTCGCTACCGCAGCCTGTCTTTTAGTCATTGCAGGCATCGTAAAGCTCTCGCAGCCTACCGTTTACGGTTACTACAACGGTCAGCCAATACTCTCGATGGAGGAGGCAAAACAGCGCGGTGAGGAGATGATGGCCGCGCTTGCAAGTGCGAATGATATGCACCAGAGAAATGAAGAATTTTTGAAAGACCTACTTAAGTTTGAATAAATACCTACTACTATGAAAAGAATAGCATTACTTTTAATCTGCACAATGGTATTTGCAGTTAACACTTCGGCACAAACCATGGAGTTTTTTAAGCTGCTGAACGATGCCGAGAAGCATGCATTAACACAGACTCCATACGACCACTCTTCGACTTCGGTAACACGCCTACCCGGAGAGGTTATACGCAAAATATCGGACATTGACCCCGAGGATGAATCTCGCATTGAAAATCGAATCGAGAAGATGTACCTTATCAAAATGAATGGTCGCTCTCAAATGCACTTCTTTACCCGAGCATACGAGATAGCCCAAAAAGAGCCTTTTCTCCACTATACATCGATGCAAGAAGGAGGCCGCCAATATATGATGTATAAAATCGGATCGGTAAATTCAACCAACTATCTTGTTTTAATGAGCAATATCCCTACGCAACAAGTCCAGTTGGCAGCAGAGGGTGACGTACACCGATTTTACATATTTTACATCATAGGTGATTTGCAGCCCGAAGAGATTTTGGATTTGGTCGATTTGCATAACGCCGATAGTTTCTCTCCAATCAATAACGGTACACCCAAGAACGGAAATAAAGAGCGATACTCGGTCAACATTAAGAACTTTGACCACGAGCCGCTTGCCAATGCCGTTATCAGTGTCGGAGCAAAAAAATACACGACAGATAAGGACGGAAATGTTGTAATTGAGTCTATAAAAGGCCGACATGCAACGATTTCTAAAGACGGATACAGTGATATGAAATATATCTTTAGCACATCCAACAATATACAAATAATTCTATCGAGAGAATTTGACTACCACATTAAAGTTGTTGACGAGGAAGGAAAGCCAATATCAAATGCAATTATTGACGCCAACCCGGGCCAATGCGTAACAGATATTAATGGTGAGGTACATATCAAGTGTACCGAAGGTATTAAGCACATATACAAAAATGGCTATGAGCATAAGCAATACCGATTTAGTACAAACAATAACCCGATAATCACTTTAAAGAAAAGACAATAACCACCTTTACTGCCGATTTTAAGGGGATTTTTCAACACTCGAGGCAGTAAGTAAGTCGCAGTCCGAAGACTCGGGTTGCGACTTTTTTATGCTCTGCGCCACCGACATAAGGAATTTTCGCTATATTTGCCGTTGGTTAATGAGAAACCCACTGAAAACTATGAGTAAACTTATAATTCCACAATCATACAAGGCAGCATTAAGCCTACAGCAGACCGAGATTGCAATCAAGGAGATTAAGGATTTCTTCCTGAGCAGCATATCTACCGAGTTGCGTCTGCGTAGAGTTACAGCCCCGCTTTTCGTATTAAAGGGCTTGGGTATGAACGACGATTTGAACGGCACCGAGCGACCCGTAACTTTTCCTATAAAGGATATGGGCGATGCGCCTGCCGAGGTTGTTCACTCTTTGGCAAAGTGGAAGCGCGTAACGCTGGCGGAGTATGAGGTCGATGAGAACTATGGCATCATAACCGATATGAACGCCATCCGCTCCGACGAGGAGCTGGATAACCTCCACTCATTATATGTTGACCAATGGGATTGGGAGCGTGTAATGCCGGCAGATTGTCGCACGGTGGATTACCTTAAAAAGATTGTCGAGCGCATCTACGGAGCTATTCTTCGCACCGAATTCCACATCTGCGAAACATATCCTCAAATCAAGCCTTTCCTGCCCGAAGAGGTAAAGTTTATCCACGCCGAGGAGCTATTGCAGCGCTACCCAACGCTCTCTGCCAAGGAGCGCGAAGATGCCATCTGCAAGGAGTATGGAGCGGTATTTATCATCGGCATAGGTTGTGAGTTGAGCAATGGCGAGCGTCACGACAACCGCGCACCCGACTACGACGACTATTCGACAGTGTCGCCCTCAACAGGTTTGGCGGGACTGAATGGTGACCTTTTGATTTGGTATCCGATATTGGAGCGTGCCATTGAGCTTTCGTCGATGGGTATTCGTGTCGATAAGGAGGCTTTGGAGCATCAGCTCTCGGCGAGCGGCAAGGAGGATAGGAAGGCTCTCTATTTCCATCGCCGACTATTGGAGGGTTCACTGCCGCAAACCATCGGTGGAGGTATAGGTCAGAGTCGATTGTGTATGATTCTTCTGCACAAGGCTCACGTTGGCGAAACTCAATCGAGCATCTGGCCCGACGATATGCGTCAACGATGCAAAGAGGCGGGCATGCCACTTATATAAAAAGATAACAGGCGAGGGTAAAACTCTCGCCTGTTTCATAATTCACAGGGAAATGCAGATTGACTACATATCATCCTCCTCGCCATCGTCCTGAATCTCGTCAGCTCCCTTCAACTCATCATCGCCGTAGTAATCATCCTCAACGGCCTCCTCTGATTTGTCGTCGATCTTAACATCAATCTTCACAAGGTACGATGTATCCTCGGTCTCGAAAGGTACGTAATAGAAAAAATCACCATTGGGCTTGTCGAAGCGAGTCATCACCTCGGCAAAACCACGAGGATAAAGTGCCTTAACCTCCTCCTGCAACTCGATTGAGAGGTTATTAAAACTTGTAACTAACTTTCTTTTGCTGTTATTTATTGCCATATCTCCCAAAATTTTCTGCAAGTATAAGCAAAATTTGCATACCTAGACCAATATTGACATTTTTTTTGCATTTTTTTTATTTTTTGCCCTTGTTACAAACAAATTGTGTACCTTTACGCGTGAATATATACATATAGTATGACAATAGAACAACAGATCATAGATTTACGCCGCACACTCAACGAGTATAACCATAAATACTACGTCGAGAATGCTCCCGTGGTGTCGGATTTCGAATTCGATACCCTTTTGCGTGAGTTACAGGATCTGGAGGCAAAGCACCCCGAATTCTACGACCCCAACTCGCCTACGATGCGTGTGGGTAGCGATATAAGTAACGAATTTCAGAGCGTCGAGCATAGTTTTCCTATGCTTTCACTCTCGAACACCTATTCGATTGACGAGCTGGGCGAATGGATCGACCGCGTCGAGAAGGAGGTCGGACAGGTCGAGTATGTATGCGAACTAAAGTTCGATGGTACAGCCATTTCGCTCACTTACGAGAATGGCTCGTTGCTGCGTGCTGTAACTCGTGGCGACGGCTCACGCGGCGACGACGTAACGGCCAACGTGCGTACCATACGTTCAGTCCCTTTGAAGTTGCAGGGTAATGACTATCCCGACTTTTTCGAGATTCGTGGCGAGATACTTATGCCCTACTCATCGTTCGATCGACTAAATGCCGAGCGCGAGCAGCTGGGCGAACCACCCTTTGCCAATCCGCGTAATGCCGCTGCAGGAACACTCAAGCAGCAGCAGTCGCAGGTGGTAGCAAAACGCGGTTTGGATTGTACACTATACCAAATTGCCGGTCGTGACCTGCCGTTTGACTCTCATTGGGATAACCTTAAGGCGGCACGTCGATGGGGTTTCAAAATATCGGACGCTGCGCGTATCTGTCACAATCGCGAGGAGATTGAGGCGTTTATTGCATATTGGGACACAGAGCGAAAGTCGCTGCCATTCCCTACAGATGGTGTTGTAATAAAGGTTAACCGCAATGCCGACCGTCGCGCATTGGGAACAACATCGAAGGCTCCCAAATGGGCCGTTGCCTATAAATTCAAGGCCGAGCAGGCTCTTACACGCCTTTTGAAGGTGACCTATCAGGTGGGCCGTACGGGAGCTATTACACCCGTTGCTAACCTTGAGCCGGTATTGTTGGCGGGAACAACCGTCAAGCGCGCAACGCTGCATAATGCCGATCAGATTGCTGTGCTCGATCTTCGCGAGGGCGATATGGTTTATGTTGAGAAGGGCGGCGAGATTATCCCAAAGATTACGGGTGTAGAGCTATCGATGCGTGAAGCTGACCTTCAGCCTTTGCAATATATTGACCACTGCCCCGAGTGTGGTGCAAAGTTGGTACGTTACGAGGGCGAGGCGAAGCACTACTGTCCCAACCAGAGCAATTGCCGTCCGCAGATTTTGGGACGCATCATTCACTTCATACGTCGCAAGGCGATGAATATTGAGTCGCTGGGCGAGGAGACCGTTGAGTTGTTGTTCGAGAATGGTTTGATTGAGTGTATTGCCGACCTTTACGACCTTAAGGCTACGCAAATTGCTACACTGCCACGAATGGGCGAAAAGTCGGCCGAAAACATAATGCAGAGCATAGAACGCTCGAAGCAGGTAGCATTCCACCGCGTATTGTTTGCGCTGGGAATACGTTTCGTAGGCGAAACAACGGCAAAATATCTTGCTGCACACTTCCGCACGATGGATGCCGTAATGCAGGCAACCAAAGAGCAGCTCTTGGAGGCCGAGGAGGTTGGCGATAAGATTGCCGATTCTATTATGGAGTATTTTGCCGACGCTAAAAACATCGCAATTATCGAGCGTCTGCGCAATGCCGGTCTTCAGTTTGAAGCAGTACAGGCAGAGGCGGCATCCACCTCGCTGGAGGGCTTGACGTTTGTTATCTCAGGCTCATTTGCGAACCACTCGCGCGACGAATTAAAGGCTCTTATCGAGGCGCATGGAGGGAAGAATCTGGCAGCTGTGTCGGGTAATACTTCGTATCTGTTGGCGGGCGATAAGATTGGCCCTGCAAAGTTGCAGAAGGCTACAAAACTCGGCGTACAGATTATCTCGGAGGAGGATTTTATGAAGATGATCGAGGATAGCGAATCTGTAACACCACCGACCGAGCCGACCCCGACCGAGCCGGCAGCCGTTAGAATAACAAATGCGGAGAGTCCGGCACAAGAGGATAAGCAAAAAGAGCCTACACCAATACAAGGCACACTATTTTAGAGAAAAACATAATAAGATATAAGCACTATGAAAAATCATAAACTCAGCGGTTTAGGTGCCGCAATGATTACCCCATTCAAGAGCGACAAGGAGTGCGATTGGGATGCTCTTGGTAAGTTGATTGACTACGTTATCGACGGTGGTGCCGACTACATCGTGAGCCTCGGAACAACAGCCGAAACACCAACGCTGTCGGCCGAGGAGAAGAGTGAGATTCTGCGTTTTACGCGCGAGAAGATTGCTGGCCGCACGCCTTTGGTTGCGGGTGCAGGTGGTAACGACACACGAATGTTGATTCGCCATATTGCAGAGATGGATTTGGAGGGAGTGGATGCCTTGTTGAGCGTTACGCCCTATTACAACAAGCCTTCGCAGGAGGGACTCTATCAACACTATATGGCCGTAGCAGATGCTTCGCCACGCCCCATTATTCTATATAATGTTCCGGGCCGTACGGGTGTAAATATGACAGCCGAAACGACTTGCCGCTTGGCGGCCGACCATCCCAACATCATTGCCGTTAAGGAGGCATCGGGCAAGATCGACCAAATTGACCAAATTATAAAGAACTGCCCGAAGGATTTTCTTGTTCTCTCGGGCGATGACGGTATGACCATAGATGTTATACGCAAGGGTGGCGACGGCGTTATTTCGGTTGCAGTTGACTCGTTCCCAAAGTGTTTCTCTCGCGTAGTGTATCTCTGCCGTCAAGGCCTTTTCGATCGTGCCGAGGAGGCTTATGCACCTCTCCATGAGGCTGTATGCGCACTCTTCGAGCAGGGCAATCCCGTTGGTGTTAAGGCGGCATTATCGATTTTGGGACTTATCGAGAATAATCTCCGATTGCCATTGGTGCCGGCCACCGATCTGCTGATGAAAAAGATGGAAAGATTAATCAGAGAATACGATTTGTGTTAAAAGTGCCGTTTATAAAGAAAAACACAATTATGAAACGACTTTTATTTACCTTTATTCTCGCCTTTACAACCTTCGCAGCGTGGTCGCAGATTCCCGACGAAGATGATATCATCCGCAAGACTATGGATACTTCGTCACCCTACTACTACACCTCGCTTATGATGCGTTATATGAATCTCGACAAGCTGTCGATCGAGGATTACCATTACCTCTACTACGGATTCGCCTATCAAGACGATTACCGCCCAACGGCAGTAAACAATGCTCTTGATGAGTTGTATGCAATGCTTCCGAGCATTAATGTTGAGACGGCCGATCGCGAGCAGTTGGAGAATCTGATTCTTATTTGCAAGGAGGTAATGCGAGTTGACCCGTTTAATTTCACGGCACTCAATATGCTTACGTTTGCCTATGGAGCTATGGGCGACAAGGCCAAAGAGCAGGCCTATTACGTCAACCTACACGGCATTATGGAGACAATAAAATCATCGGGCGATGGCCGCAGCGAGCGATACCCCATGCATATTATTATGTTCTCACACGCCGTTGATTTGGTTTCATCGATGGGTATGGCTTCGCAACGCGCCGAGATTATTAGCCGCAATGTGGAGTTTATTCCCTTGGTTTCGGCTCGACGAATGCCCGATGGTAAGAAGATTCGCGGATTCTATTTCGACTATAGCCGCATATATCGCAACAAACCCGACGATGTGACATTTAAGAAGAAACGTACTTGGCAGTTCAACGGACTCAAGCCGCGTGAATATAAATAATGAACAGAATAAAACAGAATAGATATGTATAAACCCGTATTACGACATTTGGCAATATTGTTCTCACTGCTGACGCTCATCTTTGTGCAGGCGTGCTGCCCCGAGGATGATGACACACCTGAGCAGCCACAGACTCCCCATACACTACTCTATTACTTTGTGGGGACCGACCTATCGTACTATTTCGGCAATAACATTTCGGCTGCCGGCAAGGCATTGGCTGCGCTCACCGAGGCGGGAGGAGTGTTGGCCGAGGAGGAGAATAAGTCGCGCGTATTGTGCTTTATTCAGCGTAGCAAGACATCGGCCGAGATTATCGAACTGAAGTATGCCGATGGTCTTTTCGAGCAGGAGGTTTTGGCTTCGTATGAGGTGCCAAAGGCGATGACTTCAGAGCAGATGGGTAGCTACCTAAAGGATATGATTGAGTTGGCTCCAGCCGTAAGCTACGGCTTGGTAATGGGAGGTCATAGCCGCGCATGGACACTTGTTAACTCGCCCGACTTCTATGCTACTACGTCGGACTATGGCATCGGCCGCCCGCAGTTTCGTCGTTATTGGGAGCGTGACCCCGAGGCTCTCGTAACACGTTTCTTTGGCGAGGGTTACCCCTTCTTCAGCTCTTACAGCGAGGGGGCAAGCAACTTCTTCGACATAACCGACATCGCATCGGCACTCAGCTCAACGGGCGTTAAGTTCGAATATGCGATCTACGATGCTTGCTTTATGTCGAACATTGAGTCGCTATACGACCTGCGCAACAACTCAAAATATGCCATTGCAAGCGTTTCCGAGGTTATGGGTAACGGATTCCCCTACGATAGAATCATCCCCCACCTCTTTAAGACCAACGGCAAGAGTTTCGATTTAGAAAGTGTTTGTTATGAGTTCTACGACTACTATCGCACGAGTGCAGGCTATTCGGGATCGGTTGCGCTGACCGATTGTACCGAGCTGGATGCACTTGCAGCCGCAACAAAGAGAGTTAATAACGGCAGCAAGAACGAGGTTGATAACGGCGATCTGCAATATTACGATGGCCTGAATCCGCACCTCTTCTTCGACTTTGGTCAATATATCAACGCCTTGTGTGCCGACGAGGCGACTCGTACGGCTTTCCAGACACAGCTGGACAAGACCATCGTTTGCAAATATACGCTCAACTCTTTCTATACGGGTTTGAAACCTTATCGCGGTACACACAAAATCGACACCGAAGCATATAGCGGAGTAACAACATCGCAGCCTTCGGAGATGTATCGTTCGGAGTATGAATCAACAGCGTGGTATAAGGCAACGCATTAAACATTGACACTACAAAAACAAAATATCCTCGCCCCTGACGGACGAGGATATTTTATATTATAGTAGTAATCCAACTACGCCAAAATAGCATCGGCCAACGCCTCAAGTGAGGGAATATCCTCCTGCTTCATACGCGAGCGGATAGTTACCATAGGCTCAACAATCTCAACGTCCTTCATGGTCTCTAACATCGAACGCATAACGCGGCCCGCAACGGGAGCCCACGAGCCATTCTCGATAATGCCGACACGACGCTTCTGATAAGACTTAATCTTCAAGTGGTGCAAGAAGTCGTGCATTGGCGGGAATACATCGCCATCATACGATGCCGCAGCCACCACGAGTTTACCCATACGGAAGGCATCTTCAACAGCCTCGGCCATATCGTCGCGGCTCAAATCGGCAATCGACACCTTAGCAGCACCCTTCGCAATCAAAATATCTTTCATCTTACGTGCCACCTCGGCAGTATTACCGTGAATTGAGGCAAACGCTACGAATACGCCCTCGGTCTCGACATCATACTTACTCCAAGTGTCATACAAACCTATATAATAGCCCAGATTCTCCTTCAACACAGGGCCGTGCAACGGACAGATACACTCAATGTCGAGCGTAGCGGCCTTCTTAAGCAGAGCCTGCACCGGCTGGCCATACTTACCGCAGATATTGAAATAGTAACGACGTGCCTCACAAGCCCACTCCTCGTCGTGGCTCAAAGCTCCAAACTTACCAAAGCCATCGGCCGAGAACAACACCTTATCTGCAGCATCATACGACACCATAACCTCGGGCCAATGCACCATAGGAGCCATTGCAAAATGAAGTGTATGCTTTCCGAGTGAAAGTGTATCGCCCTCCTTTACGGCTATGGTACGCTCTGCAAAACTATCCTCAACATAGAACTGAGGCATCATCTGCGCAGCACGGGCCGAAGTAACAATCTGCAAGGCGGGATATTTTGCCATCACATCGGCAATAGAGCCGGCGTGATCGGGCTCGAGGTGATGCACCACCAGAAAGTCGGGCTGGCGCGAGCCAAGTACCGTAGCAACATTTTCTAACCACTCGCCGCACTTACGCTTATCGACCGTATCCATAATGGCAATCTTCTCGTCAAGAACAACATACGAGTTGTAAGATATGCCATTGGGCACTACATATTGGCTCTCGAAAAGATCGATATCACAATCATCAAC
Source organism: Alistipes sp. (assembly GCA_017934845.1). GTDB lineage: Bacteria > Bacteroidota > Bacteroidia > Bacteroidales > Rikenellaceae > Alistipes. The sequence goes on from JAGBIR010000175.1 coordinate 12,065, forward strand.
GCCAACGTATTTGATATCTTTTGTTACGTCAAAAATCATAATAGCAAATTATTTTGTTTTATATGCGCAACGGTATTTACCATTGGCAAGTTTTGTCATCTTACCTTTCAACAAATTACGGCGCAACGGCGTAAGGCGATCGGTGAAGACC
>JAGBIR010000016.1 GCA_017934845.1 Alistipes sp.
ACGAGCCCTTCTCATCGCTCAACTCACGCACCCGTATCAAGACCCTAACGGAGGATACAATCATCGTAAACTCTCGTTTCTTCGATAACGATGTTACGAAGGTTCCCAAGCTCTCGCTCACCGTTGGTGTTGGCACCGTTTGTGCAGCAAAGCAGGTGCTGGTTTTGGCTTTGGGCCACAAGAAGGCGCGTGCCGTACAGCACTGCGTCGAGGGTGAGGTTTCACACGCTTGGACTATTACCGCATTGCAGCTCCACCCGAAGGGTATCTTGGTATGTGACGAGCCTGCCGTTGGCGAGTTGAAGGTCAACACGTATCGTTACTTCAAGGATATCGAGAAAGACAATTTGTAAAGGTTTGAATTAAATACTATATTATAATATGGCAAAACTTCCAACACCCCACATCGGAGCTAAAGAGGGCGAAATCGCCGAGAAGGTGATTATGGCCGGCGATCCTTTGCGTGCCAAGTTTATGGCCGAGACATTCCTGGAGAATCCCGTACAGTACAACAACGTACGCGGTATGCTCGGTTTTACAGGTACTTATAAGGGTAAGCGCGTTTCGGTTCAGGGCCACGGTATGGGCATACCGTCAATTGGTATCTATACCTACGAGTTGTTTAACTTCTTTGGCGTAAAGAGCATCATTCGTACAGGCTCTGCCGGAGCTTACGATCCCGATTTGCGTATTGGTGACGTAGTAATTGGTATGGGTGCTTGCACCGATTCAAACTACGCGGCACAGTACAATCTGCCGGGTACGTTTGCTCCCATTGCCGACTTCGGCTTGGCACGTAAGGCTGTAGAGAAGGCCGAGGAGCTGGGCATCCGCTACAAGGTTGGTAACATTCTGGCAAGCGATGTGTTCTATGGCGACAATCCCGACGGCTGGAAAGCTTGGCAGAAGATGGGCGTCTTGGCCGTTGAGATGGAGGCAGCAGCTCTCTACATGAACGCCGCACGCAGTGGCAACAAGGCACTCTGCATCTGTACTATTTCCGATTCGCTGGTTACAGGCGAAGCTACATCGGCCGAGGTGCGCCAGAATAGCTTTACCAATATGATGGAGATTGCGTTTAACATCATCTAACGCACTATTAATCATCAACAATAAGCTCCCTGTCAGAAAGCTCTCGACAGGGAGCTTTTTTATCGTTTGAGCTACACTTTTACCGCTCACACTTCACTCCGCGCAACACGTCAGTCCATTTTTGCCATTCGGCACGAAAGCCAAATGGCACGATATGAAAATAAAATGTTTTTTGTATATTTGTAAACAGATTATTTGGGATGAAGTTTTTTAACGATTCCAACCGTATGAGCCTACTTACATAAAGGTAAACAACGGAATATAATCTTGAGTGATTTTAATGAGTAACAAAATATTTTAACCTTATAACTTTTTACCGATGAATGTTATATTTCATATAGAGTATTTTGCCGGCGACGATGAGCAGATGTATCTCGTATTCGGCAATGACGTGGCCTATGCTATGTCACGCGGTGCTTATGGAGAGTGGACTCTCGAGGCCGATGTAGCAGAGGGCACAACCTATCGCTATGAGTTGCGCGGCATAGGCGGCGATATCCGTCGCAAGGAGGAGCAAGGCCCTCACGTTATAAATGCTGTGACCGATTGCGTTATTTTCGATTGTTGGCATAATGTCCCCGCCGACAAACCTTTCTATGCCTCATTCTTTACCGATGGTGTATTCCGTCGTACTAAGCGTGCTAAAGCCAAGAGCGTAAAGAGCGGAATCCTCTTGCAGGTCGAGGCTCCCACACTCTCATCAGACGAGGTGCTTGCCGTTGTCGGTTCACACGATCTGCTGGGCGGTTGGCACCCCGAGAAGGCCGTTGTTATGAGCGATGCCGAGGCTCCCGTATGGAGCGTTGTGCTGCCCGCAAAGGTTGCCGGCTCGGAGTATAAATTTGTCGTTATGGATGCTGCGACTCACTCTTTGAAGTGCTTCGAGGAAGGCCAGAACCGTTATTTGCGCCATACTGGTGCAAAGTTGAGCATCATACGCGGCTTGCGCCTTAACGACAATCGTCGTCGCTGGAAGGGTGCCGGCGTAGCAATTCCGGTCTTCTCACTCCGCAGCGAGGGTGACTGGGGCTGTGGCGAGTTTTCCGACCTTAAGAAGATGGGCGATTGGGCTGCATCAACAGGTATGTCTGTTATCCAGCTCCTGCCTGTTAACGATACCAACTCTACGGGCACTTGGAAGGATTCGTACCCCTACAACGCCGTATCATCATTTGCACTTCATTCGCTATATATCAACCCCGCATCTGTCGTTGAGGCCTGCGCAAAGGTTGTAGATGCCGCCACAAAACGTAAGTTGCGCGCTACTCTTAAGAAGTACGCCGAGCGTGGTGCCGAACTTAACAAGTTGGATGTCGTGGACTACGAGGCGGTTATGAGCCTCAAAACAGAGTTCTTGAACGAGGTTTACGCAATGTGCAGTGCCGCAGTTTTGGCTACAAAGGAGTATGCTACCTTCTATAAGGAGAGCGAGGATTGGCTCTTGCCATATATGGTCTTCTGCGTTCAGCGTGATAAGTATGGCACTTGCCGCTTCTCGGAGTGGAAAGATTTGAAGGTGTATGACAAGAAGAAAGTCGCTGCATTTGCAAAGAAAAATGCCGATAAGGTTGGCTTCTACGGCTTTGTACAATATATGCTCGATATGCAGCTTGTAGATGTACGCAACTATCTGCACTCTATGGGCGTGGCGTTGAAGGGAGATATACCCATCGGCGTATCGCCAATCAGCGTCGATGTATGGTGCGCCCCCGAACTCTACAACACGACCATGTCGGCAGGTGCTCCACCCGATGCTTTTGCCGAGGATGGTCAGAACTGGGGCTTCCCGACCTATAACTGGGATCGTATGGCCGAGGATGGCTATGCGTGGTGGTGCTCACGTCTGGGCAAGATGGCGCGATATTTCGATGCCTATCGCATCGACCATATTTTGGGTTTCTTCCGCATATGGGAGGTACCTTTGGATGCCGTAAGCGCGATTTTGGGCCACTTCAACCCATCAATGCCCTATTCTGCCGAGGAGATCTACTCGTTCAACCCGGGCTGGGGCTTCAACATCGAAGATCACGTTTCACGCGATATGTCGTCGGCTAATGCACTCTTCTTGGAGTCGCCCTACGAGCCTTATCGCTACTTCCCTCGCATCGAGGGTTATAAGACCGAGCGTTTCCAGTGGCTCAGCCATCAGGCAAAGGATGCCTTTATGCGCATCCACGACGACTTCTACTATCGTCGTCACAACGACTTCTGGCGCGACTGCGCAATGAAGCGTCTGCCTGCATTGATGGCTTCATCATCGATGCTTACCTGCGGCGAGGATTTGGGTATGATTCCCGCGTGCGTGCCCGACGTGATGTCGTCACAGCGCATCCTGTCGCTGGAGATTCAGCGTATGCCGAAGGATACGGGCGTCGATTTCGCCTATACTTGGGAGTATCCCTACCTATCGGTTGCGGCTACTTCTACGCACGATATGGCAACTATTCGCGGCTGGTGGCGTGAGGACGCAGAGCTTCGCCAGCGTTACTGGAACAATATTTTGGGCTATGGTGGCGGTGCCGAGTGGGAGCTTTCGGGCTCAACTGCTCGCCGAATTTTGGAGCTGCACATGCTTTCAGGCTCTATGCTGGCTATTCTGCCGTTGCAGGATTGGTTGGCTATCGACGAGGGCTTGCGCCGCGACGACCCCGATGCCGAGCGCATTAATGTTCCGGCTAACCCCAACCACTATTGGCGTTACCGCATGCACCTCTCGCTTGAGAGCTTGTGCAATGCCGAGGAGTTCAACGCCAACGTAAAATCACTCGTCAGCCTCCGATAATATTTATTATAAAAGGTATAACGCAAAGCTGCTGCCCGTATTAGGCAGCAGCTTCTTTTTAATATTATGTCAAAATTCAGGGCTTACTCCTTCTCGAACTGAGTCTTGTCGGCACCGCACAAGGGGCATGCCCAATCCTCTGGAAGGTCATCAAACGATGTGCCGGGTGCTATACCATTCTCGGGGTCGCCTTTTGCGGGGTCATATACCCAACCGCAGGGAATACATGTGTACTTATCCATAATCTTCAAATTTTTATAGTTTATATTAATTGTTCATTTTTCTCTAATGCAAAAGTAATACATATTTCTACTCTACAACCATAAAAACGATAAAAAGATTTTACTGCACTATAAGCCGCGCTTATGGGATAAAAAAATTGGGTAGCCCTTCGAGCTACCCAATCGAAATATATTCACGTGAAAAATCGTCTTGTCAGGCGATTCTTATTTACACCAAGCCAGAGAAACCCATAAAGGCCATAGCCAAGATAGCGGCTGTGATAAGCGCGATAGGCACACCCTTCAATGCAGCCGGCACGCCATCCAGTTCAAGACGCTCACGGATGCCGGCAAACAGCACCAATGCCAAAGCAAAACCGAGCGCGGTAGATACCGAATATGCGAAGCTCTGAAGCAGGTCAAACTCCTTCTGAATCATCAAAATAGCCACACCCAGCACGGCGCAGTTAGTAGTAATCAACGGGAGGAAGATTCCCAACGCCTGATACAGCGCGGGAGAGACCTTCTTCAGTACAATCTCGACCATCTGCACCAAAGCAGCGATGACAAGGATAAAGACGATAGTCTGCATATACTCGATGCTGAGCGGCACCAAGATATACTCCTGAATAAGCCACGCCACGATAGACGAGAGAGCCATCACAAAAGTTACGGCAGCACCCATGCCCAACGAGGTATCAACCTTCGACGAAACGCCCAAGAAGGGACAGATACCCAAGAACTGCGCAAAAACGACGTTATTAACGAAGATTGCGCCAATGATTATCGCAAAATATGAAAGTTCCATAACTATCTCTTAGCTAATTTATTAAACAACACCATCAAATATCCCAGCACAAGGAAAGCACCAGGAGCCAACACAAATACCAAAGGCATATAGTCGGCAATACCGAGCGAGTAACCAAACACCGCACCGCTACCAAGCAGCTCGCGAACAGCACCCACAATAGTCAATGCGATAGTAAAGCCCAAGCCGATACCTATACCATCGAGTAACGAATCAAAAACGCCATGCTTTGAAGCAAATGCCTCGGCACGTCCCAAGATGATACAGTTTACCACAATCAACGGGATAAAGACGCCCAACGCAGCATAGAGCGAAGGAACATAGGCCTGCATCAACATCTCGATAATGGTAACGAACGATGCGATAACCACGATAAAAGCAGGAATACGCACCTTATCGGGGATAAGATTCTTAATGAGCGAGATAACCATATTCGACATAATCAACACGGCCATCGTCGCCACACCCATACCCATACCATTTATAGCCGATGTGGTTGTACCAAGCGTAGGACACATACCCAACACCAATACGAAGGTAGGGTTATTCTTTAGAATACCATCGGTAATAATCTTAAACTTATTCATTTTCGCCTCCTTCCTGTGCCTCTGCACCCTCTACATTCTCTTCTGCAACTGAAGCCTCTGCTGCATCGTCAGCCACCGCAGTAGCTCCCGACACACCATCAGCCTCGCTCTTTGCACCACTCGCTACGAGGAAGCCCTCGTGAGCGCGCTTCACGGCATCGTAGTAAGCTCGCGACGAAATGGTAGCTGCGGTCAGAGCATCCAACTCACCGCCATCCTTCTTTACCGAGAAGTTCATATGCGCAGGATTCTTATCCTTGATGCTCGCAAAAAGCACATTGCCCTCGTCGCACATCTTTGTACCCAATCCCGGGGTCTCTTTCTGCTCCAGAACGTTTACATTAAGGATCTTACCCTCTGTCGAGAAACCTACCATAACACGAATCGCGCCACCAAAGCCATTCTTGCTCATAGCCTCAACGGCATAGCCTACGACAGCATCGGCCGACAATGCTTTATAAATCTTAACGGGCATCTGGTCGATCTCCATCTCCCAATCCTCCGTATTATCGAACGCTGGCAGGACATTCTTCACCGCCTCGGTAGTAGCCAACGCCTTAGCCTCGGCAATGGCATCAACGGTAAGCATATTCACAGCTCCCACGCCTGCCGAAGCGATAAGCGTAACCGAGAACAGCACGGCAACCATATTAAAAAGTGTACTCTTCATATCCGATGCCTCCTATTTTTTTGACATTAAACCAAAACGCTTGGGTCTCACATACTTATCGATAAGCGGCGTAACCGAGTTCATAAGCAGGATAGCAAATGACATACCCTCGGGATATGCGCCCCACAAGCGGATAATCATTGTAATAAGGCCAATGCCGACACCGTAAATAAGCATACCCTTTGCCGTCATTGGCGAGGTAACATAGTCGGTTGCCATAAAGATTGCACCCAACATAGCACCACCTGCCAACAAATGGAACGCCGGCAATTCGTACATTAGAGCCGAGTCACCTCCCTGACACGCCGCTACAACAAATGCAAACAGTGCCATTGTAAGCAAAATCGACACGGGAATATGCCAAGTGATAACCTTGCGCCACAAGAGGTAAACGCCACCAACCAGCAGAGCCAGAGCGGCAATCTCACCCATAGAACCAGGGATTGCACCACTAAACATATTCAGCAGATCGATATTTGCCAGAGTAATGTCGCCACCTGCCGAAGCAACCTTCACAGCAGCCAACGGAGTAGCACCCGACAACGCATCCACATAGCCATTCATCACCGGCTGGGGGAACGAGGTCATCTGCACTGGATAGGCAATCAACAAGAAAACACGACCAACCAATGCCGGATTAAACGGATTGCGGCCCAAACCTCCGAAGGTCATCTTACCAACGCCAATAGCCACCAGCGAACCTACTACAACAATCCACCAAGGGATATTCGAGGGTAGGTTAAAAGCCAAGAGCACGCCGGTAACGACAGCCGAGAGGTTCCCAATAGTAGTCTTTCCGCCCAATAAAAATCGCTGAATAAGATACTCTATAATCAAACAGCTGACAACTGCGATGGCTGTAACCTTCAGCACATCGAGACCATACACCATAGTCGATACGGCCAATGCAGGGATAAGTGCAATAAGCACATCGCGCATAAGCGATTGAGTCGACTGCTCACTATGAATATGAGGTGATGGAGCAACTACAAATTTATTTGCCATAACTTATATCTCTATATTTTTCTACTTCTGTGATGCATTACGAGCGCGGACAATGCTCAAAACCCTCTGCTTACCCAAGCGGATGAAATCCACCAAAGGCAGAGCAGCTGGACAGGTATATTGACAGCTACCGCACTCAATACAATCGGTTATACGGCTCTTCTCGGCACGCTCCCAAAGCTGTTTACGTGCCAACTTCGATATCAAATAAGGCTCCAAACCCATAGGACAAGCCGCAACACACTTTGCACACTTAATACACTCGCCAGCCTCGCGACGATAGACCGCCTTTCCGCCAATTACAGTCACACCCGAGCAACCCTTAACCACGGGGGCATCGACATTGACCATTGCGCGACCCATCATAGGTCCGCCGTTAATAACCTTTATATCGCCCTCTGGCAAGCCACCGGCATACTCAATAAGCTTCGAAATTGGTGTTCCTACACGGGTAAGCAGGTTTGACGGATTCTGCATAGACTGACCCGTAATAGTTACAACACGCTCAATGAGCGGCTTATTTTTCTGTACAGCATCGTACACCGCTACGGCTGTCGAGGCATTCATCACCACTGCGCCAACGTGGATAGGCAATCCCGGCGGTGGAGGTACCTGACGGCCCGTAACTGCTGCAATAAGTTGCTTCTCGCCACCCTGCGGATACTTCAC
>JAGBIR010000176.1 GCA_017934845.1 Alistipes sp.
ATAGAGATTCTCTTCGGAAGATGTGGGCAGAACGTCGTTCTGGTAGGCATTGCTTACAACCACGACGAGCGAATTGCTGTCGCCATATTTTATCAACTTGGTAATCTCGAATGTAAAGGCCGTCCATCCGCCACGATGCTCACCCGCATGCTGGCCGTTGATAAATACATCGGCAATGTTCTGTACGCCATGAAATTTAAGGAATAGTCGCTTGCCTTTCCAATCCGAAGGGATATACATCTCGCGCGAGTAGTTGGCTATTGTCTGCAGATACTCTCCTCGGCCGGCCAAAGCGTCGAGGTTCCAAGTGTGAGGCAACGAAATGTTGCGGGCATAGTCGCTGCTTGTCTCCAATTTGAAGTAAAACTGCCAATTGTCGTTGAGCGAAAATGTCTGTCGCGCAAGTGCCGGCAGCGTAGCCAGCAACATAAGTATTGTTATAAAAATTTGTCGTATCATATCTTCTGTTCAATCTATTAACGTTCCTCGCAGGGGCTTTCTTATGTCGCGACAAAATATTCTGCGACAAAAAAACGTTGCCCGTAGGCGAGTAATTTTATGCAAAGGTAAGAATTATCAAAAAAATATGCTAACTTCGTGCAATATTTACCTCGACTTTCGACTAAAAGTCGAATATATATTAAAAAAGCATAACGGATGAATATTTTTGACCTTATAGTTTACATCGCCCTTGCGTGGGCAATTTTCAATGGATGGCGTCGTGGCTTTTTGTTGCAGCTGCTCTCGTTGGTGGCGGTTGTTGCGGCCATATATCTCGGCATACGCTTCGGCGCGGAGTTGGGGGTGATGTTGGGAATGGAGGGTATAACGGCGCAAATAGGTGGTTTTATAGCTATTTTCTTCGGCTCGCTGATTGTCATCGCCATCGTAGGTCGCCTGCTGCGTGGAGTGTTCCGTCTGGCGGGACTTGGTGTAGTCGATACGCTGCTCGGAATTCTGTTTTCGGTAGTGAAGATTGGACTTGTAGTGAGCGTTTTGTTCTCGTGGTTCTCGGCTCTTAATCGCGACTATAAGCTGGCCTCGAAGGAGAAAATCGAGTCGTCGCGCTGGTTTGAGCCCGTGTCGGGTGTGATAGATAAGGTTACACCCTATTTTAATGAAATAACCAATAGCTTGTTGGAGTAGTTATGGCGGATAGTTTTTTGGCTTTGGTTGTCCACTCGACGGGCAGTTGGTACGAGGTGTTGCACGATGGCGAGCGATTGCAGTGCCGCATACGTGGTAAGTTGCGACTTAAGGGAGTGCGCTCGACGAATCCCGTTGTGGTGGGTGACGTAGTACGTTGCGAGAGTGACGAACAGGGCGAGTATGTTATTTCGGCCATTGAACCGCGCCGCAACTATATTATCCGTCGCGCGTCGAATCTCTCGAAGGAGTCGCATATCATTGCAGCAAATGTCGATCAGGCCCTGCTGGTCGTGACGCTATTCTCGCCCAAAACAGCAACGGAGTTTATCGACCGCTTTTTGGTGACGTGCGAGGCATATAAAGTTCCCGTGACGATTCTTTTGGCAAAGATTGATTTGGCGCGCCAAGCCCCCGAGGCCATAGAGGAGTTTCACGCAATTTACGAGAGCGCAGGCTATCGTATTATCGAGGTGTCGGCAACCGAGGGCGAAGGCGTAGATGTGGTGCGAGAGATGTTGCGTGGCAAAACGACGCTCCTTTCGGGTAATTCGGGCGTTGGTAAATCGACGCTTGTGGCGGCCGTTGAGCCGGGCCTCGATATTCGTACGGGCGAGATTTCGCAGAGCCACCATAAAGGTCGCCATACGACCACTTTTTCGACAATGTATCCCCTGTCGGAGGGCGGTTATATAATTGATACCCCAGGCATTAAGGGCTTTGGCTTGATTGATATCGAAGATGCCGAGCTGGCGCACTACTTCCCTGAGATGATGCGCTTTTTGCCCGATTGCCGTTTCTATAATTGTTCTCATACCCACGAGCCGCATTGTGCCGTTGTGGAGGCTGTCAAGCGAGGCGAGATAGCCTACCCGCGTTATGAGAGTTACCTAAAAATAATGGATGAAGATGACAAGTATCGCAAGTAGATTAAAGCGTCTGTGCAAAGGACACGACGAGGAGTGGTATGCGCCGCGTATGGAGTATATGATGGGATTCCTGACCGAGGAGCGTATCGATGTTTTGCGTCGTACGCTTGCCAATCGCACACGCTATATGACCATACTAACCGAAAATACGTTCCATCCGCAGAATGCATCGGCATTGGTGCGCCATTGCGAGGCCTTTGGATTGCAGGATCTGCATACGGTGGAGACCTTGTGTAAGTTTAATCCCAACGTAAATATTGTGCGTGGTACGGATAAATGGGTCGATATTACACGTCACGAATCGACGGCCGAGGCTATCTCGTCGCTGAAGGCTGCGGGCTATCGTCTGGTAGCTACTACGCCCCATCGCGAGAGCTGTACGCCCGAAACTTTCGATGTCGAGAAGGGCCCGTTTTGCTTGATTTTCGGTACGGAACACGCTGGCGTGAGTGACGAGATTATGGCCTCGGCCGATGAGTATCTGCGCATACCTATGTGTGGAATGGTCGAGAGCCTGAACGTGTCGGCTTCGGCGGCAATTTTGATTTATATGCTCTCGCAGCGTATGCGCCTCTCGCCTTCGATCGCTTGGCATTTAAGCGAGGAGGAGAATCGCGAGTTGCTGTTCCGTTGGGTTATGGCATCGGTAAGAGATGCCGAGAGAATTTTGGAGCGCGAGTTCCCCGAAAAATAGAAATCATCATGAGCGAGATATTACGAAAACAATTTCTGCGTCATGTGGCGCAAACTTCTCCCGCACCGCAACTTATCGAGGTGGCGCGTGCCGAGGGTGTGTTTTTCTACACCCCCGAAGGTAAACCCTACTACGATTTGGTGTCGGGCGTGTCGGTTAATAACGTAGGCCACGGCAATAAGGCTGTTGTCGAGGCTGTGCAACGCCAAGCGGCAGACTATATGCACATTATGGTCTATGGCGAGATGGTTGAGCGTCCGCAGGTGGAGTTTGCTCGCGCTTTGGCCGAGGCTCTGCCCGAACCTTTGGATACGGTCTATTTCCTGAATTCGGGAGCTGAAGCTGTCGAGGGCGCGTTAAAGTTGGCAAAACGTTATACGGGGCGCACCGAGATGATATCTATGCG
>JAGBIR010000177.1 GCA_017934845.1 Alistipes sp.
ATGAATTACCATATAACCGATAATCTTGCGGGAGCTATTGCTCTAAAAGATATTCCCGAAGTGGAATACGCTGCCTTGTATGAGGATTTGAAGGAGCGTCTTACGCTGGATCGTTTCCATGTGGCGCACTACTTTGCTGTGCCCGACAACAATCAGCTTCGATTCTACATCATCGTGTTGGATGATGCCGAGCATAAGATTATGACGGCATCGTTCTCTATGGAGTACTACGACGATGTAGCACTGCCATCGCTCTCGGCCCTGCACCCTGCACTGCATGTCTATGAGCGCGAGATTTCGGAGCTCTACAACGTGGAGTTCGACTCTATGCCGTGGAATAAGCCGTTGCGCTTCTCGTTCGACCGCAGAAACCGTAACTCAACAATCGACACCTACCCCTTCTACTCAATCGAGGGAGAGTCGCTGCACGAGGTTAACGTAGGCCCGATTCACGCCGGCATCATCGAGCCGGGCGCATTCCGCTTTATATGTAATGGTGAGAATGTCCTGCACCTCGAGATAGCTCTTGGCTACCAGCATCGCGGCGTAGAGCACGAGTTCGTGACGACCGACAATCGTCTGCGTCAGACACTTCTCGCGGAGAGTATCGCCGGCGACAGTGCCGTATCTCACGCAACAACATTTGCCCACACAATGGAAAAGCTATCGGGTAAAAAAGCCCCATCGGCACTCGAAATCGAGCGCACCGTAGCTCTTGAGCTGGAGCGTATGGCTATGCATATTGCCGACACGGGCGCGCTGTCAACCGACGTAGGTTATCAGCTCGGTCAAGTAGCTTGCGAGGCTCTGCGTACGATGACCATCAACACCACTCAGGCTTGGTGCGGCAACCGCTTTGGTAAGGGTTTGATTCGTCCTTCGGGTACGAATAAGCCTTTAACGGCGGCCAAAGTTGAGATGATTTTGAAGAATGTTCGCGAAATTGCCCATCGCTACAACGAGGTACGCCTCGATATAAAGAGTTCGCCATCGCTACTGTCGCGTTTCGAGAATTGTGGCATTGTAAACAAGGGCGAGATGCTTAAGATTGGTGGTGTAGGTATGGCAGCACGCGCCAGCGGTCTAAAACGCGACATCCGACTCTCACACCCCTACTGCGCCTATGCCCAAGAGCTCAAGCACGAGAGCGTCGTAAGGCGTCAGGGTGATGTGATGTCACGCCTTACCGTTCGTTGCAACGAAGTACTCCAGTCGGCAGCATATATCGAGCAGTTGCTCGGCAGTTACACTCCTTCGGAGAGTATGCCACGTCCCGACTATGACTCAATGCTCGCTCCCGAATCGATGGCAATATCGCTATTGGAGGGTTGGCGAGGCGAGATATGCCACGTCGCAATTACCGACCAAAAGGGCCATATCGCCACCTACAAGGTTAAAGACCCCAGCCTGCATAATTGGCTGGCGTTGGCGCTGGCCGTTCGAGGCGAGGGTATTTCCGACTTTCCGATATGCAACAAGAGTTTCAACCTCTCGTACTGCGGATTTGACCTCTAATAACAATGTAAATATTTACGATTATGATATTTCCAAAGATAAAAGTATTGCGTAGCCACGGCTGGCAGTATATCCCCGACCTGAACGCTGTGGAGCTTACCGAGGAGTTCCGCGGACGACCCGAGCTGAGCGAGACATCGGATATGAAGGATGTCGAGGCGGCAGCTGCGATGTGTCCTACGGGCGCAATCTCGGTAAAACCTTTTACGCTCGATTTGGGCCGCTGTCTGTTTTGTGGCGAGTGTGCATTGCGCGCACCCAAGAATATCCGCTTTACGAACGATTACCACATAGCTTCCACCTCGCGCGAGGCACTTGTAGTTAAGCCGGGCGATAAGCAGGTGGTGTTTCACCCCGAGAATATCCGCCCCGAGATTCCGCGTCTATTCAAAAAGGCACTAAAATTGCGACAGGTTTCGGCCGGAGGTGATTCCTCGATCGAGATGGAGTTGAATGCAACGGGAAACGTCAACTTCGATTTTGGCCGCTACGGTGTAGATTTTACCGCATCACCACGCCACGCCGACGGAGTGGTCGTAACGGGTCCGATATCAAAAGCTATGGCCGAGCCGTTGAAGATTTGCTACGATGCCGTACCCGAGCCGAAGGTATTGATGATTTGCGGTTCGGAGGCCTGCTCGGGAGGTCTGTTTGCTGATAGTCGCACCGTTGACCGAGAGTGGTTGAATGGCCGTCATGTCGATTTGTGGCTGCCCGGCGCACCAACACATCCTATGACCTTCATCGATGGCGTGATGAATCTTGTAGGGCGCAAAAAACGATAACATAACACATTTCAGATTATGATTCAGAATATCATCAACTTGGCCAACGACATGCTTTGGAGCTATATTATGGTAGCTGCACTACTCGCATGCGCCATCTATTTCACACTGCGAAGCCGCTTCGTGCAGTTCCGTATGATTGGAGAGATGTGCCGCCAGTTGGTAAGCGCAACAGAACGTCACCAAGATGATGGTAAACGCCATATATCACCCGCTCAAGCCTTTCTCGTATCACTGGCAAGCCGCGTCGGTACGGGTAATTTGGCAGGAGTAGCTACAGCCATTACGGTAGGAGGCCCGGGAGCGGTATTCTGGATGTGGATAATAGCATTGGTAGGCGCAGCCAACGCCTTTATTGAGAGTACGTTGGCGCAGCTTTACAAGCAACGTGCCGCCGATGCCTACATTGGAGGTCCGGCATACTACATCTTGAAGGGCCTGAAATGTAAATGGATGGCTGTATTGTTCAGCGTTCTGACGATTCTTACCTTCGGCTACGCCTTCAACACGGTGCAGAGCAACACCATCTGCGAGGCGATGCAAAACGCCTTTGGAATCGACCCCACGACGATGGGCATTGTACTTACCGTAGCTACGCTGATAATTATTTTCGGTGGAATTCAGCGCATTGCAAAGGTCAGTTCGATTGTAGTGCCTATAATGGCTCTGGGATATTTACTGCTGGCTATTGTAGTGGTAATTATGAATTTAAGTGCCCTGCCCGATATTTTAGTATCGATTGTCAAGGGTGCTTTCGGTGTCGAGCAACTCGTAGGCGGAGGTATGGGTGCTGCCGTAATGCAGGGTATCAAACGTGGATTGTTCAGCAACGAGGCGGGTATGGGTTCAGCCCCCAATGCAGCTGCAACGGCCTCTACTTCTCACCCCGTAAAGCAGGGTCTTATTCAGACGCTGGGCGTATTTACCGACACGCTTGTAATATGCTCTTGTACGGCCTTTATCATTTTGGCGAGCGGCGTACCGTTGGATAATCTGGATGGTGTGCAGCTCACCCAGGAGGCCCTCACGGCCGAAGTCGGAGTGGCAGGAAGGATATTTGTTGCAATAGCTATATTTTTCTTCGCCTTTAGCTCAATTTTCGGCAATTACTACTATGGCGAGGCAAACATCCGATTCATTACACGCTCTTCGACTGCACTAACGCTCTATCGCGTTACCGTAGGTGCTGTTGTAATGGGCGGAGCATTGATGAGTCTTCAAACCGTATGGAGCCTTGCCGACATAACAATGGGTCTTATGACTTTATGTAATTTGGTAGCAATCGCCCTGCTCGGAGGTCGCGCCTTGCTGCTCTTGAAAGATTACACCAGCCAGCTCAAAAAGGGCAAAGACCCCATTTTCAAGAAGCAAAATATTAAGGAATTTGCCAACGATGATAGCATCGAATGTTGGTAAAATGCCACTTTAGGGTGTTATTTCACCGCCATAAGGAGTCGGTTCGCACCAGCAATAATGGCCATTGACCCGAGAGACAGATCGGGATTACCTTTTTGGTGTTAACTTTGCAATACCGATAGGATGAATGTTTAATTTTAACACAGTTACGATTATGAAAAAGTCAGTTTTCTTATCACTTGCAGCACTTCTGCTAAGTATCGCGTCGTACGCACAGCAGCCCGTAAAGGCCGAGGCAGGTGTGAATGAAATACCCTCTGCCGAGCAGATCGCACAACGTCGTGCCGACCGTCTGAAGCAGCAGCTATTACTGGGTCAGGATCAATACAAGAAGGTCTATAAACTCTGCCTCGAGCAGGCCGAGCAGGATGTAGCCCGTATGAAGCAGCAGCAGGCCGAGCGCGAGAAGATGGCTGCAGCAATGAAGGGCATCCTCAACGATGCACAGTATGAGCGATTCGAGCAGATGCAGGCTCCTCACCATGGCCGACGCCACCCACAAGGAGCAATGCACCGCAATGCACCTCAATCCCGTTGTGACAAAGCCGCTCAATGCCACGGCAAACCCTGCTGCGACAAGGCTGGTCAGGGGGCTCCTCGTAGCGTTGAGAAGAGCGATGGCGACAGCGTAAAAGCAGGTGGTGCAAAGCGAGTTATGCAAAAGGGCGAGAGAGTAAGGATGATAGGCGATCCCCGTCGCAACCAGAATGCCTATAACTATATCGAGGGCGCAGCCGAGAATTAATAGCATTATAGAATCCTTATTCAATGAATAGATAGAGTATTTGGCCTTATGGTCGAATACTCTTTTTTTTATGCAACGAGCAGAATAAAAAGTGATTTTTATAAAACTCTTTGTATTTTTTTTCTTATCTTTGAGAGTTAAAATGGAAAAATTTTAAATATCAAAATAATGAGTAATACAAAGTTCACATTGCGAGAGGTTACGGATGCTCAACTCGAAAGAGAGTTTATCGAGCTTCCTAAACGACTCTATAAAGGTAATCGCTATTGGGTTTGTCCGCTTGATGACGATATCAAAGATGTTTTTGATCCCAAGCGTAATAAGTTATTCGACGATGGCGAGGCTATTCGTTGGATTGCATACGACTCAAAAGGCGAGGTTGTTGGTCGTATAGCCGCTTTCTACGACAACGAGCACGCATACTCATACGAGCAGCCCACGGGAGGTTGTGGTTTCTTTGAGGCTATCAACGATCAGGAACTTGCTAACCTGCTGTTCGACACCGCTCGCCTTTGGTTGGTAAGTCGCGGCATGGAGGCTATGGATGGCCCCGTAAACTTTGGTCCTCGCGATTCGTGGTGGGGATTGCTGGTCGAGGGTTTTGAGTTCCAGCCACTCTACGCCAACCCCTACAAC
>JAGBIR010000178.1 GCA_017934845.1 Alistipes sp.
ACACCGTCGATAACGATAAGCGGGTTGTTGTTAGCCGACAAAGATGCACCACCACGGATACGAATCTCAGAGCCCTCGCCCGGAGCACCGCTACCAGATGTGATGTTTACACCGGGGACCTTACCACGCAACATCTCCTGAGGAGAAGTTACGGCACCACGGTTCAGGTTCTCGGCCTTAACCGCGATAACAGAACCTGTCATATCATCCTTCTTCACGGCACCGTAACCGATAACGACAACCTCGTCGATTGACGCGAGGTCCTCCTCCAGCACGAGACGTGACAAAAGAGTTGATGAAGCAACCAACTGCTGCTCCTTGAAGCCGATAAAGCTTACGCTTACGACTGAATTACCATCCTTAACGGTAAGAGAATACTGACCGTCAACGTCGGTAATAGTACCATTTGTGGTTCCAACCTCAAAAACCGAAGCTCCGGCGATGGGAGCACCAGAGGCGTCCACCACAACGCCCTTTACCTCAAACTTGCCGCTCTGTGCAAATGCAAGGTGAGGGGTTATCAATCCCAACAGGAAGATACCCAGGCACATAGTGAGAATTTTTCTCATAGTGTTTTTAGTGTTAGTTAATAATTAGTTAATTGTGATATATAGTTTATCTTTTCTCTCGAATGAAAGCAACAGCCACGGCACCCAGGATAAGTGAAACGCCGGCAACGACCAGCATCATAACCTGTGCGCCACCTACCATAGCCAGAATAACGCCACCCAACAGAGCTGCGATAATCTGCGGCAAGCAAATTGTACAGTTAAACAAGCCGAGGTATGCACCGATAGCCTTTCCCGACAGCGAATTGGTAAGCAATGCGAAAGGCATAGCCAACATTGCTGCCCAAGCGCAACCAATCAATAAGAATGATATAAATAAAAGGTATTGGTCGTGAACGAAGTAAATCGAGATAAATCCGGCAGCACCCAACAGAAGGCTCAACGCGTAGCCAACCTTGATGTTGCGGAACATAGGAAGCACGATAGCCCACAGGACAGAGCCGATAGCCTGAACGGCAAATACAACGCCTACCCAGTTACCTGCAGCCTGATACTCGGCCGAAGCTGTATTGGTTGTACCCCATACATTCTCAGCAATAGCACCGGTTGTATAGTTCCACATATAGAGGAATGCAAACCAGCTGAAGAACTGCACCAAGCCAATCTGCCAGAAGGCTTTAGGAGCATGAATAAGCAGCGTAAAGAGGTTCTGCTGCTCCTCCTTATCCTCGGCCTTGATGTTATGGAACTTGGCATACTCCTGCGGAGGCATCTCCTTAACATTTACGCCCGTATAGAACACGCAAAGCAACAGAATTGCCGCTCCTACATAGAACGAGTAGGTCACTGAATCGGGTATCACACCCTCGGGGGCGATGTTGCTGATACCAAACCAAGTGAACAAATAAGGGAATAGGTATCCGACCAACGAGCCGGCATTACACAACATACTCTGAATTGAGTATGCCTTTGCCTTCTGCTGCTCGTTAACCATATCACCCACCATCATCTTGAAGGGCTGCATTGCCATATTGATCGACGTATCGAGCAACATAAGCATAACAAGGCCGAAGGCCATAGCAGCTTTGAACGTAAGGTTGAAATTACCCGAGTTAGGCAATAAAGCCATCACCAAAACAGCAACGATTGCGCCCAAATAGAGGTAAGGCTTACGGCGGCCCCAACGGCACCATGTCTTATCACTCCACGTACCAACCAAAGGCTGCACAATCATACCCATCAGCGGAGGCAAAATCCAGAAATAGCTCAAACTGTGCGGATCTGCACCAAGAGTAGCGAATATACGGCTGATGTTCGCACTCTGGAGAGCATAGGCAATCTGAACTCCGAAGAATCCGAAGCTAAGATTCCATAATTGCATGAACGAGAGGTTCGGTTTTTGTGTCATTTTAGTAGTATTATAGTTATAACTATACAAAAATAAAATTGTTAATTCAATCAACCAACCATTCTCCGACGAACGGCACAAACAAACTGACGAACGGCACAAACAAATAGACGAATATAAAATTATGAAAAACGATTGCAATATATTAAAAAATTTTAATAAACATATCTTCTCCGACACTATTTTCCAATAAAAATTGCAAGAAACAATCATATAAAGATACTGAAATTGCGATTTCTGAATGAAAATTTGGAAAATCGACCAAAATCGACTATCTTTATACGATTAAAGCTTTTAAGCCGATGAACAAAAGCCTACTTACGACCCCCGTAATAATTCATCTGTTTGCCTTGGCGCACGCCCTGATTGCCGCCATCAGCCACGTCGTTCACTATATGGATGCCGTGCCGTTGACGGTACTCACCATAGCGATGATTGTCGTAATTGCACTGCGTCACAATCTGCGAACCGAGATGGTCGCGATACTCACTCTGGCGGGTACGTTCCTCGGCTATATAATTGGTAGTTACGGCGGTATGCTTGTTGCTACGCTTATCCCCTACCCTGCCATTTCGTCGGCCATTACAACGGCCCTTTTTACCGAGATGCTTGGCTGGGGAGTCCATAGTTTTGCGCAGCTCAAGGGCGTTAGAATGGAGTATAAATCGGGTTGGTCACCTTCGATGCTACAGATGACGCTTGTCGTCATCGGCATCCTGCTTTTCCGTATCTCCTATACGCTGATTTTCGACTCGGCCTACTTCTCGCAGGCGAGCATTATGCCTGAGTTCCAACGCTTTCTGCGCCACGCACCGGCAATGCTTACGATGCTGTGCGGTAACATTATTTTCGTCAGCTTCAGGCACCGTCCTACGCAAAAACGCGAGCATCGACATTGGGGGGTTATCTTGCTGACTATCATATTTTCAGCACTACTTACCATCATCGTATATTACAACTTCCCGTGGGGTAACACCAACCACTTCTCGGCATTGCCATTCCTGCGTCTGTATGCGGTGATTCTGCTCTGCGACATTGTAATTTATGCCCTTGCAAAACTGGTTGCAGTTGTACTTATCTCCGAGAGTCAACTCTCGAACGAGCGAGGCAAGAAACACATGGCGCAGTTCCAGTATAACAAGCTCAAGATGCAGATTAATCCGCACTTTTTGTTCAACTCGCTCAATATTCTCGATTTTCTGGTACAAGAGCAGGAGACCGAGCGCGCAAGTGCCTTTATCCGCAAATTGGCCGAGTGTTATCGTTATATGCTCAAGACCGAGGATGAGTCGCTTGTTACGTTGCGCGAGGAGTCCGATTTTGCCCGTAAATACTCCGAATTGCTGCGCGAACGCTTCGCCAATGGCTTTATTGTCGAGTATGACATCCCCGAGGAGGCCTATTCGCGCCACGTCGTTCCTTGCTGCTTGCAACTACTTATCGAGAACGCAACAAAGCATAATGTAGTAAATAACGAGCATCCGCTAACCATCACGATACGCGCCGAGGGCGACTACCTACGCGTAAGCAACAACCTTCAGCCGCGCATCAGCACCCAAGCCTCAACGGGCAAGGGTTTGAACAACATCCGCCATCAATATCTCGATATTTCGGGACGAGAGATAACCATTGAACAGAACCAAACACACTTTATCGTCAATATACCATTACTATG
The DNA here is from genome assembly GCA_017934845.1 of Alistipes sp. Classification (GTDB taxonomy): domain Bacteria; phylum Bacteroidota; class Bacteroidia; order Bacteroidales; family Rikenellaceae; genus Alistipes. The sequence continues at coordinate 3,593 of JAGBIR010000178.1, forward strand.
AAACAATACAACGTACTAATCGTAGAGGACGAAACGTTGGCACAAGCCAATTTGAAACGCACCATCGAGCGCGAGTTCGATGATTTACATATTGCAGGCATTTTCGACTCGGTAAAGAGTACAGTCGATTGGCTGCGCACAGCGCAAAATCACGCCGATATTATCTTTATGGATGTAGAGTTATCCGACGGAATGTGCTTCGATATCTTTTCGCAGGTTGAGGTGCGTAGCAAGGTGGTAATTACCACAGCCTTCGACAATTATGCTGTTAAAGCCTTCCGCATACACAGCATTGATTATCTGCTCAAGCCTATCGATCCCGAGCAGTTACGTTCGGCCGTTGAGCGATGCCGCGAGGCTCTCGACAATCCGACCATTGGACAAGCTCCGGCCTTCGATTTCGAATTGTTGCGCGAAGCAATTACTGCTGAGAGCCCTACCTATAAGAAACGTTTTATCGTAAAGTATGGCGACCGTCTGTCGATTATCGCCACCGACCAGATTGCATATTTCTACGTCGAGGACAAGAGTACATATCTGGTGACGACCGAGAATCGCAGCTACATTCTCGACTCATCGCTTGACACCATATCCGAGCAGGTTGATCCGGCAAAGTTCTTCCGCATATCACGCCACTGCACACTCTCGATAGATGCCATATCGGGCATTTCGCGCCATCCGAGCAATCGACTAAAGGTCACGATCACTCCCAAACCCGAATTCGAGGTATTTGTGAGTCGTTCGCGTACGGCCGATTTTATGGAGTGGCTGGAGGGAAAATAAGTTCCACGTTACGTTGCATAAAACAGAAAAAAAATGAGCCTGCCTAACTCAAAAGTTAGACAGGCTCAAATATTTATTGCGTTATCGAAAAATCTTACTTAACTACGCCAACATAGTTGTGAGGAGTAATGGCACGCAACTCTGCCTTAACGCTCTCATTTACATCCAAGCCCTCGACAAACTCCTTGATAGTCTGCTCGGTAATATGACCTCCCGTACGAGTCAAAGCCTTCAAGGCCTCGTAGGGATTGGGGTAAGCCTCGCGACGCAGAATGGTCTGCATAGCCTCGGCAACTACCGCCCAGTTATCCTCCAAGTCGGCAGCCAAAGCGGCATCGTTCAAGATAACCTTACCCAAGCCCTTCTGCAATGAGCTGAAACCGATAAGCGAGTGAGCAATGGGCACACCAACATTACGCAATACGGTTGAGTCGGTCAAGTCGCGCTGCATACGCGAGATAGGCAACTTTGCAGCCAAGAACTCGAACGTTGCATTTGCCACGCCGAAGTTACCCTCAGCATTCTCGAAGTCGATAGGATTAACCTTATGGGGCATAGCCGACGAACCAACCTCGCCCTTCTTAACCTGCTGACGGAAATACTCCATTGAGATATAGGTCCACATATCGCGCGCCAGGTCGGTCAGGATATTGTTGATACGCTTCAAGGCATCGAACGTAGCTGCCAAGTTATCGTAATGCTCAATCTGAGTTGTGTACTGCGCACGCACCAAGCCGAGCGACTCAACAAAGCTATTACCAAACTCTACCCAATCGATTTCGGGATAAGCTACATGGTGAGCATTGAAACCTCCCGTAGCACCACCAAACTTTGCCATAGGCTCAACATCATTCAAAAGGTCAATCTGACGCTCCAGACGCTCGACAAAGACCTTAAACTCCTTACCCAAACGTGTAGGCGATGCGGGCTGGCCGTGAGTGTGCGCCAACATAGGAACATCCTCCCACTGCTGGGCAAGTGAATAGATCTTATCAACCAACTCGTGCAAAGCGGGCAGATATACCTCCGACAGAGCCTCCTCCAACAACAGCGGCGTAGCCGTATTGTTGATATCCTGCGACGTAAGGCCAAAATGTACAAACTCGCGATAGGCGTTCAAGCCCAACTCCTCGAGCTTCTCCTTCAACAGATACTCTACGGCCTTCACGTCGTGATTCGTTACACTCTCGATCTCCTTAACGTGCTGGGCATCCTCGATTGTAAACTCGGTATAGAGCTTACGCAACTCATCGTAAGCCGACTCGGGGACACCTGCCAGCTGCGGCAAAGGCAAGCGGCACAAAGCGATAAAATACTCCACCTCGACACGCACGCGATAGCGAATAAGTGCATACTCCGAAAAATAATCTGACAAAGATTTCGTTACTCTATTGTAGCGGCCGTCAACCGGCGAAATTGATAAAAGTTGATGTGACATACAGGAATAATATTTTGTTTATTTGGCACCAAAATTAACACTTTTTATCCATACGTGAAACATATATTTCACATAATGATGATTTTTTTGTAATTTTGCAGAGGTTTTGCAGTAAAACAAGACAAAGATATGAATATTTTTTCGGCAATTATAGACTCTATAATTCAATTTATTAAGGAGAATCCCTTGACGACACTCTTTATCGTTATGTTGATGGTGTTTGCTCCGCAGGCGGCTGGCGGTTTGTTTATCGGCCTGCTGATTCTGTGCGGACTGTTGCTGCTGATTCCCATTATTGCACTCTTCCGTCTGCGTCGCATTGCGCGCCGCATGGAGCAGGAGGCAAAGTCGCAGCAACAGCAATACACCCGTCAGCAGTACCGCTCGCAGCAGCAACAATCGCGCGAAGGAGAGGTAAATGTCTATACCACAACGGAGCGTCCGCAGAAAAGAGTGAGCGACGATGTTGGCGACTATGTCGATTTTGAGGAGGTAAAAAAGGAGAATAAGTAGCAATGTTCAAGTGGTTTGAAAATATAGGTAGATACACACTGCTGATGCAGAAGGTGTTTTCGCGTCCCGAGAAGATGCGAATCTACCGCGAACGTATTATGTACGAGATGGAAGCGCTGGGTCTGAACTCCATAGGACTTACGGCTATTATCTCGGTTTTTATTGGTGCTGCCGTAACGCTTCAGATGGCCATCACGCTCGAGTCACCATTCATTCCGCAATACCTTATAGGTTACGCTACGCGCGAGGTTATGATTCTGGAGTTCTCATCGACGGTCGTTGCGTTGATTCTTGCCGGAAAAGTCGGCTCGAACATTGCATCCGAGATTGGTACTATGCGTATTACCGAGCAGATTGACGCGCTGGAGATTATGGGCGTAAACTCGGCATCGTATCTAATTCTGCCAAAGATTGTTGCGACGGTATTTTTCTTCCCATTCCTCGCTATTTTCAGTATGCTTATCGGTATTACGGGAGGCTACTCTATTGCAGCCATCACGGGCATCATGAAGACATCGGACTATATAGACGGTTTGCAATATTGCTTCTACCTGAGCGAGATATGGTACGCATTGGTAAAGATGGTATTCTTCGCCTTTATCGTAACAAGCATATCGTCATATTGCGGCTACTACGCCAAGGGTAACTCTCTGGAGGTTGGTAAGTCATCGACACAGGCAGTGGTGATAAGCTCTATCGCCATTATGATTTGCAACCTCGTATTAACTCAACTTTTGCGAACATGATCAAGGCTCAAAACATTATAAAATCGTTTGAGGGCCGCACGGTCTTGAACGACATATCGGTAGAATTCGGCACCGGCAAGACAAATCTCATCATCGGCCGTAGCGGCTCGGGTAAAACCGTGCTGCTCAAGTCGTTGGTAGGTCTGCACGAGGTGGATTCGGGTGAGATTTATTACGACGATGTATGCTTTTCGACTTTGGATTTCAAACATCGAAAAGCCATTCGCAAAGATGTGGGTATGATTTTTCAGGGTGGAGCACTGCTCGATGCTTCGACAGTGGCAGAGAACGTAAAGTTGCCGCTCGACCTCTTTACCGACCAGTCGGAGGAGGAGAAACTGGAGCGTGTGAACGACTGCCTGAAGCGCGTAAACCTCGACAATGCCCATAACCTCTACCCCTCGGAGCTGAGTGGTGGTATGATTAAACGTGCAGCCATCGCTCGCGCCATTGTGATGAATCCGCGCTACCTGTTCTGCGACGAGCCTAACTCGGGTCTCGACCCGCAGACGTCGATCGTAATCGACAACCTTATTAGCGACATTACCAAAGAGTACAACATCACCACGATTATCAACACCCACGATATGAACTCCGTGATGGAGATTGGCGAAAAGATTGTCTTTATATACGAGGGTAACAAGTGGTGGGAAGGTTCGAAGGATGATATTTTGCAGGCCGACAACAAGGAGCTAAACGACTTCGTGTTTGCCTCGGCAATGGCCAAAAGAGCCAAGCAATCGATAAAATAGCTCTTTATCACAGCACAAAAAATGTGTTGCGGCACAGAAAGTGTGCATTATTAACGATTTATTAATAAAAAAAATTATTATTTTATTTGCTTAATATACATAAAGTATATAATTTTGCAACGTTAAAAAGATAACAGAAGTTTTAACTAAAATAATAACACAAAAATTATGGCACAGATTAAGATTGGTATCAACGGTTTCGGTCGTATCGGCCGTATGGTATTCCGTGCAGCTTGCACTCAGACTGACAAGTACGATGTAGTAGGTATTAACGACCTTTGCCCCGTAGATTACTTGGCATATATGCTTAAGTATGACACAATGCACGGTCAGTTCCAGGGTACTATCGACTTCGACGTAGAGAAGAGCCTTCTTATCGTTAACGGTAAGGCTCTCCGCGTAACAGCAGAGCGTAACCCCGCCGACCTTAAGTGGGATGCAGTAGGTGCTGA
>JAGBIR010000179.1 GCA_017934845.1 Alistipes sp.
TCGACTCGTCGAAGTAGCGGTCGTTATTAATCATCCAACGATCTGCCACCCAGCTAAACTGTGCCGAGAGTGAGAGTCCCTTCCAGCTAAATGCCGTACCGAAACCACCCTGCCAGGGAGCCATATAGGTCTTGCCAACCAAAACCTTATCCTCGTCGTGCAACTCGTTAGTAATGTTGCCATCCTTATCGTACCACAATGCATCACCATTTGCCGGGTTTACACCAGCATAGCGGTTGATGTAAAACTCACCCAATGGATGACCAACGACCAGCTTTGTATTGGTATTCGAACGCTCATACTCCTGCACGCCGTTATAAAGCTCAACAATCTCGTTATGATTATACGACACGTTGGCATTTACCGTCCAGAGGAAGTTCTCGGTAGCGATAAGCGAGGCGTTGAGGTTAATCTCGGCACCGACGTTGACCATCGTACCTACGTTATCCCAATAGTAGCCATAGCCCGTAGTTGCATAGGGTGCTGGCACCTCCATCAACATATCCGACGTACGCTTATAGTAGAGTTCCAAATCGACATTCAGGCGATTCCAGAAACCGGCACGCAAAGCGAGGTTAGAAGTCCATGGCTTCTCCCAGCCCAAATCCTCATTTCCCGGCTGCATCAACGCCACACCGGCATTGCCTACATAGTCCAGACCTCCGCCAACGAGAGCCATATGCTCGTAGTTGGGGATTGAAGAGTTACCCGAAGTACCTGTCGATAATGACACCTGCGCCGAAGTAAACCAGTCGGCCACCGAAGTGAAGAAATCCTCGTTACGCACATCCCACATAAAACCTACCGACCAGAAACCTGCCCAACGACGCGAAGCACCAAAGCGCGACGAAGCATCGGTACGGGCTGCAGCCTCGAAATAGTAGCGGTTTTTCAAGTTATACTCGGCACGCGCAAAGAACGAGAGGAAACCATAATCCGAATCGGTAGTATCGTCCCACGATGTAGCTCGTGTACCTGTCGAGATGTTGGTAAGGCGGTCGTTATTCTGACCCTTGGTCATAAGGCTGAAGGCCTCGTAGTGATAGTCAACACCCTCCTGACCAGCCATCACGGTAAACGAATGGTCGTCACCGACGTTGAATTTATAGGTCGCAGTATTAGTTACCGTAAGGTTATATCCATCGGTAGAGCTACGCGATGCAGAACCCTGACCCTGATTGGGGGCATAGCTCGGATACGACACGCCGAAGCCTGTAGTATGCGAATAGTCAACACCAAACTGCGAACGAAGAGTCAAGCCCTCGATAGGTGTAAACTCGGCAAAGAGAGTTGAAATCAGTTTATACTTCTTGTAATGCACGGGGTTGTGCTCCAGCCACTCCAACGGGTTCTGACCATTACCCTTCCACGAGCCATCGCTAATCGATGCCAACGAGCCATCCTCACGATAGGGATTCCAATAAGGCATCATAAAACGCGCTGCCGAGATGGGTGTAACCAAAGTATATGCACCCTCGTCGGCCTGCTGAATCTTCTGAAAGTTAAGCATCGTGTTACTGCCAATCTTCATCCAATCGGCAGCCTTACGCTCGAAGTTTGCTCGCAACGAGTAACGCTCGAAAGTAGAGCCTACGGCAGTACCATCCTGACTATAATAACCGCCCGACACATAGTAGTTCGACTTATCGTCGGCACCCGACGCAGCCAACTCATAGCTCTGTAACATAGCCGACGAGTTGAACACCACATCCTGCCAATTCACATTGGTCTTGCTCAACAATGGATAGTTCTGACCAGTTGACATACCAATCTCCTTCTCGTAGGCAATACGCTCGGGAGTTGTCATCAAATCCCACTTATCGTCATTTGCCATCTGCGAGAAACCAAGCTGCATACGGTACTCGATACGAGGACGCTCCGACTTGCGACCGCGCTTGGTAGTGATAACAATCACACCATTTGCAGCTCGCGCACCATAGATTGATGTCGATGCAGCATCTTTCAACACTGAAAGTGACTCGATATCGACAGGGTTAATTGTATTAAAATCACTTGCCGAAATGGGTACACCATCAAGAATGTAGAGCGGAGCAGTACCCGAATTGATAGAGTTCGTACCACGAATTGTCATCGTAGCAGCAGCACTTGGCTCACCCGTATTCGACAATACGGTAAGACCTGCCACCTGACCCTGCAAAGCCTGATCGAAAGCCGCAGTAGGCGTCTTCTCAATCTTCTCAACCTTGACAGTTGCCACCGAGCCGGCCACAGTACCCTTCTTACGGACACCATACGCCACCACAACAACGTCGTCGATGGATTCGCTCTCCATCTGCATCTCGAGATCGTAGGTCACCTCGGCACTACCCTCGGGTACGGTCCAATCAACGCTCTGGAAACCCAGATACGAGAAGTTAAGCACCGCACCAGCCTCGACCTGGATCGAATAGGTACCATCAATCTGCGAGATTACTCCTTGAAAATCGTCGGTAACGATAGTCACTCCAATCAGAGGTTCTTTATCCTCGGCAGAGGTAATCGTACCGCTCACGGTCACTTTACCCTTCTGCTGTGCAGACGCACTGAAAGGTAGCGTGATAGACATTATCACGCACAGACCGAATAACAGATAGTAATTAATATTTTTTAACATAGCGCGCAAAAGTAATACTTTATAATATAACCGCCAACAAAATACTACACTTTTGCGCATTTTTATATGAAAAACTGAAATATTTATGCCATTTTCAAGTTTTCATCCATTACACACCTCGAATAGCAGTCACCCAAGCCGCGCCACCAACCTTCGGCCCCTACTCCTCGGCCTCGCGCAACAACCGTTCGCGCAGGGCCTTGGGCGTAACATTGCGACGTATGGTATAGAGATAAGACTCACGCAGCAGCTCGCACACCGTCGCAAAGGGGATATCGCTCTCTGAGTCGATGCTGCTCCAATAAGTTTTATTGAAATGAAAAGCCGGAGTGATGGATTCATACCTATCGCGCAACTCTACACCACGATCGGCATCATGATGAATTACCACTCGTGTAAACTCCTCCATATCAGCACAACTAAACATTCGCCCACCCACCTTATAGACAAGTGTCACATCGTCGAAAGGTGTAGTCTCCTCGACATTGGGCAGCGATAGAACATACTCTCGAAAGGCTAAAATATCCATAACACAGCAATTTTCAACAAAGATAGCACATTTGGCACAACGATTGATAGACTTCAGTGCAGAATTATTCCAAAAATATGAGTTTTTATGAAAAGAGTTTTACTTTCGCTTTCAATGCTCGCCATTGCAGTTGCAATGGCAGGATGCTCACAGCAGGCTCGCTGGAACCACAAACAGAAGGAGGCCCTACGCGAGAGCCTACGTCAATATCGTAATATGATATACTTGGAGGATTTAACCGACCCCGAGTTTGTCATCTTCACCGACGGTGTAGCCACCGAAATCGAGCAGACCTTTCCCGTCTATTCGGCCTTTATACAGATGCCGGGCGTAAACGACACGGTCGATATGTTTGTCGTAACGACCATCGTCGATGAACTTAATGCCGATGCTCACAATATGCGACACATATTCCCCTACCGCGACTTGGTGAGTCAGGGAATCCTGCCCGATCGGCTTACCCACGAGCAGCAACGCCAATTCTATCGCTGCTTGGCACAGAAGGCCAATGCCTACTACGTCACTGTAGATCAATTCTTTGAGGCTATACTTGCCGACACAGCTTCGACCTCTACCATTTCGCAATTGCAACGTCAATGTGCCAACGATCTGTTCAATTGGGTTGTCGAGATTGACGAGGTTGACATAATCGAAAATTAGCTACCAAACCATAAGCATCAACACCTTCAATAACCTTTTTACCTGACAACAACAGACCGCCCCGATTCCAAAATCAGGGCGGTCAATTTATTGTTACGTTCCGAAAGCTAATTTCCCGATACGGGTTGCGCAAGGAACTCTTTGGTTACGATAACGCGCACGGCACGGTGGTGAATCTTAAACTCGATAGGCGTACCTCCCAGCAACTCGCCATCAACCTCGATTGTAATGTCGGGCGTCGATTCAATACGGATATGGCTACCCTTATAGTGGTCGATATGGCCGATACTATAAATATTACCATTAAACAACCTATTGATACGGAACAGGATATGCCACCAATGGAACGGACGGATAAGTGTAATATCAAATAGGCCATCGTCGGCAACCGCCTCGGGCAACTGCTGCACACCTCCGCCATTAAACTTACATATTCCGACGGCAGCACTGAACAGCAAATCTTTATGCACCAATTTACCATCCAACCATACTTTCACTCCCGTCGAACGATACTTCAGATAACTGCGCAAACATCCCAGCGCATAGAGATGCTTACCCCTGCGACCTTTCGCCTTGTCGTGCTCGTAAATCTTAGTCACCGAGGGGTCAAAACCAACACCCGCAACGTTCGCCATATAGCGCACCTGCTGATATTGCGACTCCTCGTAATGCACCTCACCCACATCCTGCAGGAAGGTGTAACCCTCACGAATAGCGCGAATCACCTCGGCATAATGACGCGGCACGCCATACATCCTTATCCAGTCATTACCCGTACCCACAGGCACAACAGCCATCGTCACCTCGCTCGTCGGCACGCTCTTTTGGATAAACAAACCATTTACCACTTCGTGCATCGTACCATCGCCACCTACGACCATAATATGTCGATAACCCTCATTTACGGCCGAGACGGTAAGCTCTGTCACATGGTGTTTATGTTGCGAAAAAACCAACTCGTAAGGTATGTCATTGTCGCGTATAAGTTTAGTGATAAGCGGCAGATCCTCCAATCCGCGACCAAAGCCCGCCACGGGATTCACTATGACAAACCACTTTTTAGATATATCTACATTTTGCTGCACAGCAATCTTATTTTAAGTTAAACCCACATTTATGCAATGTAACTAACATACAAATATAACCTTTTTTTCTATAATCCCATAATTTCCAGCAAATAACAAATGCCCCAAACGCGAATAAATCACATTTGAGGCATTTTTTATCGTCAAAAAGACTATTTCTGTTACTTTCGGCTCACTATCGACCCTACTTCTGGCGGAAGTAGATCTGGATAGGTACGCCCGAGAAGTCCCACTGGTCGCGGATTTTGTTCTCCAAATAGCGGCGATACGACTCCTTGATGTACTGTGGCAAGTTCACGAAGAATGCAAACTGCGGTGTAGGCGTAGGCAGCTGTGTAGCATACTTTATGCGGATATACTTACCCTTTGTTGATGCGGGCGGATAATCCTCGATTACAGGCAGGATAAAGTCGTTAAGCTCCGATGTGGGGATACGACGCTTACGCGAGTTATAAACACGGATAGCCTGCTGCAACACCTCCAAGATACGCTGCTTGTTAAGCACCGAAGTAAAGATGATAGGTATGTCGTTAAACGGAGCTAACTTCTTCTCCAAGAACTCCTTCCACTCCTTCATCGTATTGCTCTCCTTCTCGATCAAATCCCACTTATTCACAACAATAACGCAGCCCTTGCGGTTACGGACGATAAGGTTGTGAATGTTCAAATCCTGCGACTCCAAGCCCTGCTGTGCATCGAGCATAAGGATACATACATCCGAATTCTCGATAGCGCGAATTGAGCGCATAACAGAGTAGAACTCCAAATCCTCCATCTCCTTTCCCTTCTTACGCATACCAGCCGTATCGACCAAGTAGAAGTCCATGCCATACTTATTGTAGCGCGTGTGGATAGAGTCGCGAGTTGTGCCGGCAATATTCGTTACGATATTACGCTCCTCACCCAGAAGGGCGTTTGTCATCGACGACTTACCCACATTAGGACGACCGACAATGGTGATGCGAGGCAGATCCTCCTCCTCTTCGGCCTTGGTATCCTCGGGCAACTGACGCAAGATCTCGTCCATCAAATCACCCGTTCCACTACCCGACATAGACGAGATACAGAAGATATCGCCCAAGCCCAACGAATAGAACTCGTTTGACTGATAGATAAGATCGTAATTATCAACCTTATTGCAGACAACCAGCACCTTCTTTCCCGAACGGCGCAACACGTCGGCCATCATCATATCGAGGTCGGTAACACCGGTCTTAACCTCCACCATAAAGAGGATAAGGTCGGCCTCCTCGATAGCCAACATAACCTGACGGCGAATATCATCCTCGAAGATATCCTCGGTATTTACGGCATAACCGCCCGTATCGATAACCGAGAACTCCTTACCATTCCAATCGGTCTTACCGTAGTGACGATCGCGAGTTGTACCTGCAGTCTCATCGACGATAGCTTGACGATGACCCACCAAACGATTGAAGAGCGTTGACTTGCCGACATTCGGACGACCTACTATTGCTACTAAACTCATATTTTCCTATCAATAAATTATTTCCGCCGGCAAAGATACAACAAAGTAATTCAAAATTCAAATCACAATTTTGGATTTTGAAAAGAAAATCGTACATTTGAAGGTTATAATTTGACTTATTATGGCCAAATACCTGACACTTAATGGTGGTCAAATAGGTCACTACAAGGCATACCACCTTGAACGCAGATGAAAAAGAACTTGATATACAACATATTACTATGCCTTGCGCTGACCATTGTAGCGATGCCCGAATTGGGCGCGCGACGCTACGATTATAGTCCGCTTTATGGCGCAGAGGCTCCTCGTAAAAAGAGCGAGATGGGTATCACTTTGGCTGGTGCCTATATGTTTGCGTCACCCGATATGGATGCCGTAAAGCTATCGCCTCGCATTGGAGTCAGAGGTGCGCTCACGATGGCAATATGTTGGCACGAAAATTACGCGTTACAGCTGGAGCTGGCCTACCTCTACAACAAGATTGAGGCGCAACGCCAATCGACGCAATACGACGTTAAGTCGGGCGTAATGGAGATACCCATAATGTTCTCATACCGAGCTTTATGGCCTGTGCGTTTTAACATTGGAGCATCACTCTCGCTGGCAGGAACAGCGCGCTACGACCTCGAGCAGGAGCGCATTGAGTTTGGTCGTCTGCGACCAACGCTTGGCATGGTGGCGGGCATAGGTGTCGAGCTATCGCGCCATCTGATAATGGAGGCCCGTTATACGAGTGGCTTTGTCACTACGTCTAACTATTTCGAGGGCCTTGAGTTCTCTACGCGCAGCCATTGGCTCACGTTGGGTATTGGGTATATGTTTTAATGGAGATTATGTCAAACGAAGCTATAAATAAAGAGATTATTGTCGAGGGTGTCGATCCGCGCGAACTGTATGGTGCGCAGGATACCTTCATCGAACAGATGCGTGAACTTTCGCCCAAAGTGAAGATCGTGGCTCGCGGCTCATCGCTCAAGGTGCTTGGCGCGAAGCGAGATGTCGAGTCATTTGAGCGTAAGATTGGTGCTTTGGTAGAGTACTATATAAAATATGGTCATATCTCGCACGAGGTGGTGTCGCAAGCCTTCTCGACGGGGCTAAGCGACTGTGCAGAACCCGTTAGCGATAAAGATACAATCGTATATGGCAACAACGGTAATATAATCCGCGCCCGTACGGTCAATCAACGTCGATTGGTCGAGCTCTATGCCAAGAACGACCTTCTGTTCGCCATTGGCCCTGCCGGCTCGGGAAAGACCTATACGGCCATCGCACTTGCTGTCCGCGCACTGAAGGAGCGCGAGGTAAAACGTGTGATTCTTACGCGTCCTGCCGTCGAGGCGGGCGAGAAGCTGGGATTCCTGCCGGGCGATATGAAGGAGAAGTTGGACCCATATTTGCAGCCCCTATACGATGCGCTGAACGATATGATTCCGGCGGCCAAGCTACAGAAATATCTGGAGGATGGTACGGTGCAGATTGCTCCGCTGGCATATATGCGTGGTCGCACGTTGGATAACGCCTTCGTGATTTTGGACGAGGCACAGAACACAACACGTTCGCAGATAAAGATGTTCCTTACGCGTATGGGACGTAACGCGAAGTTTATCGTAACGGGTGACGTTACGCAGATCGACCTGCCACGCCGTAGCGACAGCGGTCTTACGGGCGCGATGAATACACTTCGCGGTATCGAGGGTATTGGTATGGTCGAGTTCGACAAGCGAGATATTGTTCGCCATCCGCTTGTAAAGTACATAGTCGAGGCATTCGACCGTCAGGCAGCAGCAGAGGCCGAAGCGAAGGCTGAATTGAAGGCTGAATTGAAGGCGCACGCCGATGTCGCAGAGCCTGCAGGAGCTCCAGTAGTACGTCTGCGCAGAGTAAGAAAAGAGGAAAAGGAATCAAAATAAATAACTTAAAACTTTTAACGTATGGATAAGAATTTAGCGGCTCTAAAGCCCGCACTTGTTTGGAAACATTTTGCTGAGATTGTAAATATTCCCCGTCCGTCAGGTAGCGAGGATAAGATTCGCCAGTATCTGGTTGACTTTGCTGTTGCGCACAATATCGAACATTCGGTTGACGAGGCCGGTAACGTATATATGCGCAAGGCTGCAACGCCGGGTTATGAGGATCGCAAAGGTATCGTTATTCAGGCTCACATGGATATGGTGCCACAGAAGAACAACGACAAAGAGTTTGACTTTATCAACGACCCTATCGAGGCATACATCGATGGCGAATGGGTAACAGCAAACGGTACCACATTGGGTGCCGACAATGGTATCGGTATGGCTGCTATTTTGGCCGTTATGGAGGATGATACAATCGAGCACGGCCCTATCGAGGGTCTTGTCACCGCTACCGAGGAGACAGGTATGGATGGTGCTTTCGGTCTTAAGGGCGGATTGTTGCAGGGCGATATTTTGTTGAATCTCGACTCGGAGACCGAGGGTGAGTTGTATGTTGGTTGCGCCGGAGGTATGGACGCCAACGTCACTCTTCCCTATCAGGCCGAGGCAGCGAAGGAGGGCTACAAGGCACTGGAGCTTTCGGTTAAGGGTTGTAAGGGTGGACACTCTGGTATTCAGATTGTTTGCCAGCGTGCCAATGCCAACAAACTCTTGTTCCGCATCTTGCGCGAGTTGAGTGCTACAATAGATATGCAGCTTGCAAGCGTTGATGGCGGTGGTTTGCGCAACGCTATTCCTCGCGAGTCTATCGCAGTGGTGATGGTTGCCGAGGCCGACGTTGAGAAGGTTAAGTGTATAGCTGCAGCAGCCGAGAAGACCTTTGTTGCTGAGTATGCCGGCGTTGAGGACTCTATCGCAGTTGCTGTTGAGGAGGTTGCTACTCCTGCATCGGTTATGCCCACAGATGTCGCAAAACGTCTTATGGCGGCCGTTGTAGCTTGCCCCGATGGCGTTGAGAAGATGTCACTCGCAATGGAGGGCTTGGTGCAGACCTCAAATAACTTTGCCCGCGTGGTATCGGATGGCACGCAGGTTAAGATGCAGACCCTTCTGCGTTCGTCGGTTCGCTCAGAGAAGGAGGCATTGGGCGACGCTATCAAGGCTGTATTTGAGTTGGCAGGCGCTCAGGTTGAACTTACAGGTAGCTACGATGGCTGGAATCCCAATATGGAGTCACCCATCCTGAAGGCTATGCTCGAATCTTACGAGGCACTTTATGGTAAGAAACCCGCCGTTACAGCTATTCACGCTGGTTTGGAGTGCGGTATCATCGGCTCTAACTATCCCGGCCTCGATATGATTTCATTCGGTCCTACAATCTGCTACCCCCACTCTCCCGACGAGAAGGTAGAGATTGCATCTGTCGAGAAGTTCTACGACTTCCTGCTCCACACCTTGAAGAATGCTCCCAAGAAGTAATATTCAATTGGTTATATAGCAAAGTGGTGCTACCCCGAAGGATAGCACCACTTAATTTTTATATTGCAACAAAATTTATCGCAGCAGTTTTTGCAGCAGGATCTCGTCTAAAGCTCCGTCGGGAGTTAAAATCCACTCCTTGCGGCGACCACACTCCTCGTAGCCCAAGTTGCGAAACAGGGCAAGGCTCGCCACATTATCTTCAGTAACGCTGCACCACAATTGATTAAGGTGCAACACCTCGCCGACGTATCTCTCTACGGCACGCAGCGCATCCTCAGCTAATCCCTGACGACGGAACGCCTTATCAATCACCACTCCGACGCCCGCCCTTCGGTTCTGGGGATCGAACTCAAACAGATCAACTGCACCTACCGCTTTAGACTGGCCATCACACTCTGCCTCCACCACCAAACGAAGCTGGCGCGTAGCATAAATATCGTATTGCTGCTCCTCGATTAGGCGCATAAGCGAATGGCGAGAAAACGGAGCCGTAGTTCCGCTTACTCGCCATAATTCGGTATCATTTTCCCAACGGTACATAACCTCCAAATCCTCCATTTCGAGGGCGCGAAGGCGACACATTGAGGCTTGAATATTCATTTTCCGAAGTGGTTAAAGTCTTTACAGACCGATAATCTTATTGTGAATCAACATCGCAACACCCCACGCATTGGCATTCTCCGACATCTTCGACTGGCGGAACTTGGTATCCTTATACACAAGGTTAAGCGAATACTTGTTGGTAGATGACTTAAGCGGCAACATAATATAGTCGCCCGCAGCAGCCAAGTTACCACCCACGATAACCGTCTCGGGGTTGAACGTATTGATAAGGAACGCAACGGCCTTACCCAACTTCTCGCCCACCTCCTCGATAAGCTCAATCGATAGGTTATCATCGTTCTTCGCAGCGGCAATAATGTCATTGATATGAATCTGCTCGCCACGATCGTATTTCTCGCGCAGGATGGTGTTTACACCGCTCTTTATAAGTTTGATAATCTTCTCCTCGATAGCTATACCCGAAATCTCGGTCTCCAAACAGCCCTTCTTGCCGCAGGCGCAGATGGTCTCGTTATCGAAGAAGGGGATGTGTCCAAACTCGCCGGCAAAGCCATTCTTTCCGTAATAGAGTTTACCATCAATAACGATTCCGATAGCCACACCACGACCCAAGTGCAGGTAGATAACGTCGCTCTCGTTCTTCGACTTACCACAGTTATACTCGGCATAGCAACGCGCACGCGTATCGTTCTCGAGCATCACGCGGATCTTGATACGCTCCTCGATAATCTCGCGCAACGACTGCTCGCTCGATGTAAAGTACATATAGCTACGACCTGTCTCGGGATTCACACGACCCACGATCGAAACGCCCACGCCAAGAATTTTAGCGCGGTCGATACCACAATTGGCGATGAAATCCTCGATATTGCTGCAAATCTTCTCCAGACATTGCGGACGATTCTGCAACTCAAATGAGTTGTCAACTACCTCCTTAATAATATTATTCTGCAGGTCGGTAATAACATAGGTCATATTATCACGCGCTACATTTACTCCCGCAAAATAGATTGCCGAGTTAGCCAAACCGAACACGTTGGGGCGACGACCACCAGGGGTCTCGACCTTACCCAAGTCGTTAACGATATTCTCGTCAATCAACTCCTGCACCAATTTAGTGATTGTAGGCACGCTAATGTGCAACTCTTTGGTAAGTTCCGACAATGTACACTCGCCATTTATGGCCAGATAAGCAATGATATTACGCTTTATAATGTTATTCTTGTGCGTAATACCCTTCAGACTCTCGTTGGGCTGAATATTGAAAAATTCGGTAAGTGACGACATGTTATTAACTTTGTTGTATTGCTGAATTATTTTAATAAACCTACGCAAATATAAATACTTTTATTGATAGTGTCAACACATTTATTAATTATTTTAATGAATTTTCTAAAAAAACGGAATTAATACCCGAACTGCACATAAAACTTTAGGATTTTGTCGGCAAAAACAATGTTTTTCAGCTCTTTCACCATAAAGCTATACGTAAAACAAAAAAAAGGTTGCAGTCGAAACGCTGCAACCTTTGAATTTGAATTTATACTTTGTACTACGCCTTACCTATAGCCTCTAACTTTCGAGGTACTACAAAGCTGCCAGCGATTGGCACTCAACGTCGGCATCGACCTTCTTGATAAGTCCCTGCAAAACATTTCCGGGGCCAAGCTCGGTAAACGCCGTTACGCCATCGGCAAGCATATTGCGCGTAATCTGTGTCCAGCGGACAGGCGAAGTAAGCTGCGCAATAAGATTTTGCTTGATAGTCTCTGCATCGCTATGCGGTGCAGCATCAACATTCTGATAGATAGGACACACCGGATCGTGGAACTCAACCTCGGCAATAGCCTGCTCCAGCTCCACACGAGCTGCCTCCATAAGTGGCGAGTGGAAAGCTCCACCTACGGGCAGACGCAATGCGCGACGCGCTCCCGCCTCCTTTAATCGTGCGCAAGCCTCATCGACAGCCTCGTTAGCACCCGAAATTACCAACTGTCCGGGGCAGTTATAGTTAGCCGCAACGACTACACCTTCGACCTCGGCACACACCTTCTCGACAACCTCATCCTCCAAAGCAAGAATGGCGGCCATACCTCCGGGGGTTGACTCACAACACTTCTGCATTGCCGATGCGCGCTTTGCGACCAAACGCAGACCATCCTCAAACGAGAGGGCCTTGGCGGCTACCAATGCCGAAAACTCACCCAGCGAGTGACCAGCCACAGCATCGGGCTCGATATTCATAACCTTGGCAAGCGCAACAGAATGAAGAAATACTGCCGGCTGAGTAACCTTTGTCTGCTTTAGATCGTCGGCCGTACCCGAGAACATAATCTCGGTAATAGAGAAGCCTAAAATCTCGTCGGCCTTGTCAAATAGAGCCTTCGCCTCGGCACTCTTCTCGTATAAGTCCCGTCCCATACCCACAAATTGTGAGCCTTGACCGGGGAAAACATAAGCGTGTTTCATTTGTCTAATTCAATTTATGCGAGTCGCGACAAACTCGACGTTTATTTCTTAAGCTGGGCAAAGATAGTACAAACAATTTCAATATTCAACCCCAGACTTGCTACTTGTGATAAGATTTTGTATTTTTGTCGTAAAATTAACCAATAAGTAAATTATGGCGCGAGTAGTTGTAGGCCTTTCAGGCGGAGTGGATTCATCGGTGGCAGCCTACCTGCTTAAGGAGCAGGGCCACGAGGTCATAGGCCTCTTTATGCGTAACTGGCACGATACAACGGGAACGCTCGAAGGCGATTGTCCGTGGTACGATGACCAACTTTTTGCCGAACTCGTCGCCAAACGACTCGACATACCGTTCCGTTTTGTCGATCTCTCGGAGCAGTATCGCCAGCGAGTGGTTGAGTATATGTTCACGGAGTACGAGAAGGGCCGCACACCCAATCCCGATGTGCTGTGCAACCGCGAGATAAAGTTCGACGTATTCCTAAAGGAGGCTCTGAAGCTCGGTGCCGACTATGTTGCCACGGGCCACTACTGCCGCAAAGAGGAGCAGATCATAGATGGCCGCATTGTGTATCGTCTATTGGCGGGCAGCGATCCAAATAAAGACCAAAGCTACTTCCTTTGCCAGCTTACACAGGAGCAGCTTCGCTATGCACTTTTTCCTATTGGCGATATGCTTAAGCCCGAGGTGCGTCGCATTGCCGAGGAGCAGCATCTGGCTACGGCAAAGCGTAAGGATTCTCAGGGAATATGTTTTGTCGGCAAGGTAGATCTTCCCGTATTTCTGCAACAGAAACTTGCTGCCAAGCAGGGTAATATCCACGAGATTCTCCCCTCATGGAGAGGCTATGTGCCGCGCGATGAGAATAACCTCGAAGCACTTGCCGAGCCATATCATTATACCGTACGCGACGGAAAGAAGATTGGTACTCACAAGGGTGCGCACTTCTACACCATAGGTCAACGTAAAGGCCTCGGCATTGGTGGCCGCAAGGAGTCTTTGTTTATAATTTCGACCGACGTCGAACAGAATGTTATCTATGTAGGCGAAGGTGACTCTCACCCGGGACTATACCGCCGTGCGTTGCGTATTCTGCCACAAGAGATTCATTGGGTGGAACCTTCGGAGGCAATGCAAGTGGGCGAAAGCCGCCGCTACGATGTACGCATCCGCTATCGCCAACCATTACAGAAGGCAACACTCCATCAGCGCGAGGATGGTCTCTATATTGTGTTTGACCAACCCCAGCGTGGCATCGCCGCAGGCCAATTTGCCGCATGGTACACAGGCGACACCTTAGTAGGCTCAGGCGTTATCGAGAAGTAATACTCGTTTCGTATTTAATTTTATAGTTTTTACTTAAGGTGTTTCAAAGATGAAACACCCAAGGAGTCAACACTCATTAAATTCCGTTATCATACGACACAATTATACAATTTATGGTAGAAAAATTTGGAAAAACGAAAATTTTGCATTATCTTGTCTAACGAAATTAAAAATTAAAATTACACTCAACATAGAGCATCAATATTTTAGCAATGTTTTACCACCTAAATTAAATTGTTATGAAGAGATTTTTATTACTTTTAGTGAGTGCCGCAGCTCTTATAACTTCGTGTACTTCTACTTCTACAACTCGCGGCGTAGTGTTCGATCCCGAATACCGCTACAGTAATGCACAGGAGATTAAAATTACAAGTATCATGTTTACCGACGAGGAGACAATCGTCGATATGGAGATCAACTACACCCCCGGCAAGTGGATTCGTTTCAACAAATCGACATATCTGATTGCCGACAATGGCGAGCGTTATGCAATTCAGGATGTTCAGGGTTGCAACTTGGGCGAGAAATTTATTATGCCGCCTTCAGGTCGCGCGTTGTTCTCAGTTTACTTCCCTCCCATCGAGGGTAGCGTTAAGGTGCTGAATTACGTTGAGATGGACGTTGCTCGAGGATGGAACGTTCGTGGTATTCAGGTTGACCAGTTAAAGCAGCAATAATGCATCATCAATAACAAGTAAAAAGGCGAGGGGTTTTCCTCGCCTTTTATGTTATATTAATAGGTATGAACACTCGTGCCCTGCGCTGCCGGCAGATAATTTATCCCATACCAGCACATCTGCAATAGTAGGAACGAGAATAAAATAACCGCAAAAGCAACGTTATAATCCTTTCGCAAAATGGGTCTTAAATGGAGATAGAGCAGATACGAGAGCCACGTTGCTGCCGCCCACGTCTCCTTCGGGTCCCAAGTCCAATAGTCGCCCCACGCCTCTTTTGCCCACAATGCGCCCATAATCATACCAAGAGTCAAAAACGACCAGCCGACACGCACCAGATTATCACACATAGCCATCTCCTCCTCTGTTGGCTCTCGACGCGACGAACGCAACCACAAATAGAGCGCAAAGATAGCCACTGCACCCAGCAGTGCATAGGAGAACATATAGACTATGACGTGCGGCACAAACCACACACTCTGCAAGGCCGGCATCAACGACTTGCTATGACATGGCCGTATGCCTGTGGGCGAAATCCTCATTTCCGAGCATGGCAACTGGCGCCACCAGCACTGGAATGCCCTGGTGTCCAGTTACAGGCA
>JAGBIR010000180.1 GCA_017934845.1 Alistipes sp.
ATATGGCACAGAAACCATCAATTCCAAAGGGTACGCGCGATTTTTCTCCAGCCGAGATGATGCGCCGTACATATATTTTCGAGACAATCAAGAGTGTGTTCCGTACCTACGGATTTGCTCCGCTTGAAACGCCCGCTATGGAGAACCTATCTACCCTGCTGGGTAAATATGGCGACGAGGGTGACAAACTTCTCTTTAAGATACTTAATTCGGGCGACTATGCTGCCAATTTGAGCGAGAGCGAGATGCGTAATGCGTCGAAGATTTGCGAGAAGGGTTTGCGTTACGATTTGACCGTTCCGTTTGCTCGCTATGTGGTGCAGCACCAGAACGAGATTTCGTTCCCCTTTAAGCGTTATCAGGTGCAGCCCGTATGGCGTGCCGATCGTCCGCAGAAGGGCCGTTATCGTGAGTTCTATCAGTGTGATGTCGATGTTATTGGCTCGCGTTCGCTTTTGAACGAGGTGGAACTTATCGAGATTGTGGAGCGTGTATTTGCGAAGCTGAATATTAACGTGACGCTCAAGATGAACAACCGTAAAATCCTCTACGGTATTGCCGAGGCTATCGGTCACGCCGATAAGATGATGGATATTACAATTGCAATCGACAAGCTGGAGAAGATTGGTCTGGATAATGTTAAGGCGGAGCTTTCGGAGCGTGGCTTGGAGGCCGAGGCGATCGATAAGTTGCAGCCTATTCTTGAGTTGAGTGGCTCTAACGCCGAGAAACTTGCAAAGTTGGGTGAGGTTATCGGCTGCTCTGAAACGGGTGTTAAGGGTATCGAGGAGATGAGCGAGATCTTCGGTTATGTCGAGAAGCTCGGCTTAAAGCTTCCTATCGAGTTGGATTTGTCGTTGGCACGCGGTTTGAACTACTACACTGGCGCAATTTTCGAGGTTAAGGCTATGGACTTTGCTATCGGCTCGATTTGCGGAGGTGGTCGCTACGACGACCTTACGGGTATCTTCGGTCTGCCCAATACGTCGGGTGTGGGTATCTCGTTTGGTGCCGACCGTATCTACGACGTTATGGTTGGTTTGAATCTCTTCCCCGAGGAGGTAAACTTCTCTACGAAGGTTATGTTTGTAAACCTTGGCGAGGAGGAGCAGTTGGCGTCGATGCGAATTATCCGCGACTTGCGCGATAAGGGCATTGCAGCCGAGATCTATCCCGAGTCGGTAAAGATGAAGAAGCAGATGGAGTATGCCAACCGCAGACTCATCCCCTATGTGGTTATCATTGGAAGCAATGAGCTTGTGGAGAAGAAGGCTACGGTAAAGAATATGCGTACGGGCGAGCAGGCAGTGGTCGATTTCGATGCCGTTGCCGAGGCGTTGGCATAAGCTTTGAGCCGGTATCATCCGTTGGGCTAATGATATAACAAAATATGTTTACTATGAGCTTTTGGAGAGTAGTTTTTTCTATATGCGTAGTGGCGTCGCTCTTTACAATGCCTACGGCGAGTATGGCGCAGCGCAATAAAGAGGGCATTGTGCAACTCCAGAAGTTAAACCGTTTTTACGGATTTTTACAATCGCAGTATATCGACGAGGTGGATATGTCTCCCCTCGTCGAAACTGCTATCAAGGGGATG
>JAGBIR010000181.1 GCA_017934845.1 Alistipes sp.
CGTCGTCCAGAGGTTACACGCCTAATCAAGAAGTCAAACGACTTTGGTGCAGGTGGTGTCAGCGTTGCTATTGGCGAGTTGGCTCCGGGCTTGGATATCTATTTGGATAGAGTACCTGCAAAATATAGCGGTCTTAACTCTACGGAGCTTGCCATCAGCGAGTCGCAGGAGCGTATGGCCGTTGTAGTGGAGCGCAAGGATATGGAGGAGATGATCGGCTACTGCCACGAGGAGAATATCGAGGTTACTCACGTTGCCGACGTTACCGACACCAACCGTATGAAGATGTTCTATGGTGGTGAGCTTATCGTTAATCTTTCGCGCAAGTTTATCGACTCGGCAGGTGCAAAGCACTACACAAAGATTCGCATTGCTGCCGTTGAGGATAAGGATCCGTTCCAGCGCGAGGTTGCAGGCGAGAGCCTTGCCGAGAAGGTAAAGAACAACCTCGAGGACGACAACGTAGTATCGCAGCGTGGCATGATCGAGATGTTTGACTCTACAATCGGTTGCTCTACCGTCTTGATGCCTTTTGGTGGTAAGACACAAAATACCGAGACACAGGTATCGGTTCAGAAGCTCCCTGTTGGTACCGCAATGACCAATACAGCCAGCATTATGACATTTGGCTACAACCCCTTCATCACTTCGTGGAGTCCCTATCATGGTGCTGCCTATGCTGTTGTTGAGGCGGCAGCGAAGGTTGTAGCTGCTGGTGCGCGTTACGACAAGATGCGTTATTCTTACCAGGAGTATTTCGAGCGTATGAATAGCGAGGCATCTTGGGGTAAGCCGTTGGCGGCTCTGCTCGGTGCTTTGAAGATGCAGATTGAGTTGGGCTTGCCTTCAATTGGCGGTAAGGACTCAATGAGCGGTACATTCCAGGATATCAATGTTCCGCCTATGCTTATGGCATTTGGTATTACAACGGTCGATGCTCGTACGGTTATCAGCCCCGAGCTGAAGCAGGCAGGACACAAATTATACCTTATTAAACATACACCTCTTAACAACTATATGCCCGACACCGAGCAGTTGAAGGAGAACTTCTCGTTCGTATCTTCAGCTATCGAGCAGGGTAAGATCGTAGCAGGCTACGCAGTTGGCTTTGGTGGCGTTCAGGAGGCTATCGCAAAGATGTCATTCGGTAACCTTGTAGGCGCGTCAATCGATATGCCAGAGCAGGCGTTGTTCGATTACAACTATGGCTCAATCGTCGTTGAGGCAACCGAGGATCTCAATTTCGAGGCTGCCGAGTTGATTGGTCAAACCGTAGGCGAGGAGTATGTAACATTCAATGGCGAGAAGTTCGCAATTGACGAGTTGCAGAAGATCAATTCAAAGAAGTTCTGTCAGGTTTATCCCGACCGCGGCTTGGAGGGTGGCGTAACACGCAAGAGCGAGCCCGAGAAGAAGGCTATCAAGTATAGCGGCGCTCCGGTCGATGAGGTTAAGGTTTATATCCCCGTATTCCCCGGCACGAATTGCGACTATGACACAGCAAAGGCCTTCGAGCGCGCAGGTGCTACGGTTACAACAAGCGTATTCTGCGACCTTACGGCAGAGGATATTTTCGCTTCAATCGAGAAGATGAAGCAGATGATTGACGAGTGTCACATCTTTATGCTCAGCGGTGGTTTCTCGGCAGGTGACGAGCCCGATGGTAGTGGTAAGTTTATCGCCAACGTCTTGAATAACAAGGTCATCACCGATGCAATTCACGCTTTGCTCGATCGCGGTGGTTTGATTTTGGGTATCTGCAACGGCTTCCAGGCATTGGTTAAGTCGGGCTTGCTGCCTTACGGTCGTCTGGGACAGGTTGTAAAGGAGTCACCTACGTTGTTCCGCAACGACATTAACCGTCACATCTCGCAGATCGTAACTACCCGTGTTGCAACGACTGCTTCACCTTGGCTCTCATCGTTCGAGTTGGGCGAGGAGCACGCCATTGCGGTGAGCCACGGCGAGGGTAAGTTCGTCGTTAGCGAGGAGATGGCCGAGGAGTTGTTTGCAAATGGTCAGGTAGCATTCCAATATGTTGATCCCGCAGGCGAGGCAACTCTTACTGCACCTTACAACCCCAACGGCTCAAGCTATGGTATCGAGGGTATCATCAGCGCAAATGGCCAGATCTTGGGCAAGATGGGTCACACGGAGCGTTACGACGAGAACTTGTTTAAGAATATCCACGGCAACAAGGTTCAGAGCCTGTTCCAAAATGCCGTAAACTATTTTAAGGGCAAATAATAAAACAACAGATAAATTATGGCTAAAAGTTATGAAAATGCCGGTGTAAACCTCGAAGCCGGCTATGAAGTGGTTCGTCGAATCAAATCACACGTAAAATCGACCAATCGCCCGGGTGTTATGGGTAACATCGGAGCATTCGGAGGTATGTTCGACCTTGCATCGCTGGGTTATAAGGAGCCTATCTTGGTGAGCGGTACCGACGGTGTAGGTACAAAGCTGAAGTTGGCCTTTGAGATGGACAAGCACGACACCATAGGTATCGACGCAGTTGCAATGTGCGTAAACGATGTATTGGCACAGGGTGCCGAGCCTATGTTCTTCTTGGATTATGTTGCCGTTGGTCACAACGAGCCAGCAAAGATTGAGGCTATCGTAGCTTCGGTTGCCGAGGGTTGTCGTCAGGCTGGCTGCGCATTGATTGGTGGCGAGACTGCCGAGATGCCGGGTATGTATGGCGGTGGCGAGTACGATATCGCAGGCTTCACTTGCGGTGTTGTTGAGCGCGCAAAACTTATCGACGGTACAAAGGTTAAGGTTGGCGACGTGTTGGTTGGTATCGCTTCAAGCGGTGTTCACTCAAACGGTTTCAGCTTGGTGCGCAAGATTGTTAGTGACAATCAGTTCGATTTGCACCAGCCTCACGCCGACTTGGGCGAAAAACCTCTGGGCGAGGTGTTGTTTACCCCTACACGCATCTATGTTAAGCAGGTGCTGGATGTTATCCGCGAGTGCGACGTTCACGGCATCAGCCACATCAC
>JAGBIR010000182.1 GCA_017934845.1 Alistipes sp.
GAAGGTTAAGTCTCGTCCCGTTGAGATCGGTTACGAGGTACGTTGCCAGACTCCTATCGCTTACGACTTGGTATATTGCTCAGAGTTGGGTATGGGTGTATATAAGCTCTTCTCAGAGGGCAAGACCGGCTGTATGGTTTACATCTCACAGGACGGTTTCGTATCACCTCTCTACTTGAAGGATTTGCAGGATCCTACAACCGGCAAGATTCCTCCACGTTTGGTAAACATCGAGTCAGACAAGATCCAACAGGTTATCAACAACCTTCTCCACTACATCACCGAGGAGGATTACGAGGCTGCAAAGGCTTACGTTGCTAACCCCGAGGCTTACGACTTCAAGAAGATTTTGAACTGGTAATCCTACCACGACAAACAATAAGGCCCAAGTTTTTTCGACTTGGGCTTTTTTTGTTTATAGCAACGACGCAGACCGACGATTTTGGGCCGACACTTGTAGGAAACAAGAGTTTATCACTCGTTATTTTCAATCTTGTTATATACCTCCAAAATCTTATCACACATTGCCGACCACGAGAATCGCTTTCGCTCCTCGACAAATCCTTCGCGCAGATGCTCCAGCATATCGCCTTCATAGATGCGTTGCAGAGCCGCCTTTATAGCGTCAACCGTAGGCTCACACACAATGCCCACCTTGCCATCGGGAACAATCTCCGGCAAGCCGCCCACACGTGTTACGATCATCGGCAGCGAGAAGTTATAAGCAATCTGTGTCACACCACTCTGCGTCGCTGTACGATATGGTAACGCAAGCGAATCGGCAGCCGAGAAGTAATAACGCACATCTTCATCGGCAATAAACCTATCGTGCAGAACAACCTCTTCGCGCAATCCGAGATCTTCAATCAACTGAATATATTTCTCCCGCGAAGCATAAAACTCGCCCGCAACAAGCAATTTACGCCCTTTTGGCCGCCACTCTGCCCACGCGCGCAACAACATATCCAAGCCTTTATAATCGCGTATAAGACCGAAAAAGAGCGTATAATCGAGCGATGGATCAATGCCAATTTTATCGCACGCCTCCTGCTTTGAAACGGCCGTACCAAAATTCTCAAACATTGGATGTGGAGAGAAGAGCATCGGCGCCTTTGAGTAGGCTTTCAACTCGCTATGCACCTGCTCAGACATATACACAAAGCCATCGACAGCACCCAGATAGTAGCGATTGCAGGGCTTATCAATTATATGATGTTCGTGCGGCTCAACATTGTCAATCTGACACAACACCTTCGTATGGCCATTGCTGCGGGCAATACGCGCTATCGTACCAAAGCATGGGGCCATAAACGGAGTCCAATACTTCATCAGCACAATGTCGGGTCGCTCACGTTTGATTCTCAAACCCACACTCACCCAGTTGAACGGATTGGTAGTATTTACCACACGCTCAATCTTCAAATCCTCGGGGGCCGGAGCATCGGTAAATTGCGTCTTGCCGGGAAAAGGCAACGAGGGATGCTGCACCGTAAAGGTGTAGATCTCGACCTCGTGACCACGCGATTGATACTCGCGCGCCATAGTATGCATTATCGACGCCAAGCCACCACGATAAGGGTGTGCAGGTCCTAAAATCAATATCTTCATTACTTTTGGAATTTCATCGTAAAGTTGCGCAGCCATCGCATCGGTGCACCGCACAAGCATTGGCAGATGGGGATAAAGAGCCTAAACCACCAATCGGGTACCTTGCAACGCTGTCCGCGGAACATACCGTTCAAACCTCTGCGCGCACAGCTCTCGGGGCTCATCAAGCCGCCAATCTTCAAACCCAGCTGCTGCAAGTTGCGAGGCAGGCCATACAGGTCGGTAGCAATACCCGCAGGGCAGAGAGCCGAAACCTTCACTCCCTTGTCGCGTACCTCCTTCGAGAATGCCACCGAGAAACTCTTTAAGTAGGCCTTGCTGGCGCTGTAGAGCGACAATCCGGGGTAGGGCATCCATATTGAGTAGGATGACATATTCAGGATGTGACCTCCTCCGCGTGCAATCATATCTGCAGCATAGAGTCGGCACATTTGCGTAGCCGTAATGGCGTGCAGCGTGATGACGCGCTCGATACGCTCCTTGGGGGTGTTTAATATATTGCAGAACGAGAACATTCCGGCATTATTAATCAAAACATCGACCTTAATACCCTGTTCCTCGGTCCACGCAAACATCTCGGCAGCAGCCGTTGGCGTAGCCAAATCCTTTGCCAAATGCTTAACCCTCACATCCGGGTAAGCGGCACGCACCTCATCGGCCGTAGCTTCAAGCTCCGAAGCCGTCGAAGCTACCATCACTACATTATATCCCAAGTCGGCCAAGCGCAGCGCATAGCATCGTCCAATACCCTTCGATGCGCCCGTCACAAGTGCCGTTTTCGAGCCTTTTGCAACCTCTCCTCTACGCATCGCTACTTAATTTTACGAAGTTCGCGCCACAATCGCTCGGGGATATGCTCCTTGCAGTTATGACAGCACATCATCTTATCGGAGTACATACGCGCAATGCAGTAATCGCGGTGGTCGCAACCAGCTTTAGTCTTCAAATCGCCCTCGCGTAGTTTATTTACAAAATTGGGGTCGTTAATCAAGGCACGCGCCATCTGCAACATCTCGAAGCCCTCGTCCAAGACCTTCTCGATACCCTCACGCGATACCAAGCCACCAACATATACCAACGGGCCCTTCAACTCCTTGCGGAACTTTTTAGCATTCTCCAAGAAGAAGCACTCCTCGAAGTCGTAGTCCTTGATCATCCACTGACCAAACAACGATACGACAATCTTCTGCAACCACTCGTTCCAGCCCATATAATAGCCCATAGTCTTTGTAGGAATACGGCCACGCATAACAGCCATAGGCGAGCACGACACAAAGCCCGACGATAGGACTATACCATGAACGCCGAATGACTCAATCTGCTTGGCAATCTCGATAGATTCGGGGATCTGAATACCGCTACGGAATCCATCCTCCATATTATGCTTAACCAGCACAGCCATATTATGGCGCGCAGCCTGCTCCATAACCTCCTCCAAGCACATATTCATAAATCGCATACGATTCTGCAGCGAGCCACCAAACTCATCCCTGCGGCGATTGGTCCAAGGCGAGAGGAACTGTGAAATCAGATAGCCGTGACCAGCGTGTACCTCCACCGAGTCAAATCCAGCATTATGTGCCGTCACGACCGCCTGTCCAAAGTCCTTTGCGAACTCCTTTAACTCGGCAGGCTTCAATCGACGATGGAACGTAGGTGAATAGAGGTTAAAACCATTCGATGCCGATACGGGGAAACATCCTGCTGTTGACCAATGGGTCATATTTCCGCAATGGCCAATCTGCACTCCCACAGCAGCACCCTCCTTATGCACCGCATCGGTAATATCGCGCAGGGCAGGGATAATTTCGTCGCGCAACCATAGCTGCGAGTTAAACGAAATACCACTACGATTTACCGAGGCATAGGCCAACGTAGTCATACCCACACCACCTTTAGCCACGCTGACGTGGTAGTCCTTCAAATCTTGAGTAGGTGCAAAATCCTTTCCCATAGACTCAAACGCAGCCGAGCGAATCACTCTGTTGCGTAGCGTAACGGGGCCCATCTTATAGGGCGTAAATAGCTTTGAATCCTTAATTTCTGCCATAGTATTTTGTTGTTTTTTCGGTCTAATAAATAAATGGGATTATGCGCTTTCGTCCAAGCGAGGTAAACTCCTCACCAAACTCCTTTTCGTATCGCTTATAGAGCGAAGCCGAGCGAGGTGCAAGGTTTGCAAATGTCCACAACACAAATACAACTCCCGCCCACGACCACGACGCAATAGCAAAACCGGTCCACTCGACCAGCTCGCCAAAATAGTTTGCCGATGAAACATATCGAAACATACCACCCTTTGGGATATAGTGCTTTGTGTCGCCGGGTTTACGCAGATGGCGAATGATGTAATCTGCTTGCCAATTAATAAACATTCCGGCAAAGAACACCGCAATTCCTATATAAATAAACGGTTTTGCAAACCAATTATCGTAATAGCCCTCGGGGGCAAAATAGAATATCCAGCCACCCTGCATACAAGCGTTGAGCGTATTGAACAGCACACCCATAAGCACAATACCCAACGGCATCTTCGATTTTCCGCGCATCAACATCGGGAATATAAACGAACGCTGAAAATAGTGCAACTGAAACATCGAAAACAACACCAACGGCACCACATCCCACTGACGATCAGATATTGCCCAAAGCACCCACATCATAACAAATACGGGCGACTCCATCAACACCCATCCAACCTTATTCGGCACGGGAGGGCCATAACGACGATCGAAAAGATAGCCGTATCCGGCCTCGAAAAATTGTAGTGCAATAAATACGAACAAGGCTATTACAGCCATCGTAACAAGAAAAGTGTTATACGCACTTATGGTCAATATACTCTCCATAACAAAAGTCAATAGCTAAATCATACAAAGGTAGCAAAAATTGCCGAATAACCAAAGTTCCGAATCGTTGGAATATACTATTATAAAACGCAATTACAATTAAGATTATCAGATAAGAGTAAACCGAATCACATTAGAATAGTTCAGGCATAATTGTCGGAAATAGATTTATCACCTCCAGCCCACGCTTTCGCGCACGTTTTACGGTATATTCCGTACCACTTTTAGGCAACCAATTCCACCAAGCAACAATAATCGACGCATTATCCGTCAAATAATCATTACGTCTGAAATAGGCCTGCATTGAGCCACTTTGGCACACTTGAACAACCTCGTCGGCGGCATCTCTTACCCTATCATACAAAGCTAAATCCTCGCCCTTAAATCGCATGCGGAAATTGAGATAAGGCTCTACGGCAACCAGCTCCACATCGGCATATCGCTTCTTTAACTCAACTACGGCAACCCCTGCCGCGAGGTCAAAACCCCACGCCATACCTGTCAAGAATCGCCTGAAGCCACGTTCGTACAGAGCCTCAAGTTGTTGCTTCAGCTCCACCTCCGCTTCGCCTTGATAAGTGCGATGGCCGGTAAAGGCAACCGTAATACTTTTCTCATTTTCCATATCGCAAAATTAGATTTTTGGCGCGAGTTTTGCAACTTCGATTATTGAATTTTTAATTAACAGGCATTATGAAAAATACAGGTATTTGCAGCCTCGTGTCATTTTTGGGAGGCATTTTAGTAGGTTCTCTAACAGCTATGCTCACTACCCCACAATCGGGTTCGGAGCTACGCGACAAGATTCGCGACTATGTTGACACACAGAGCGAGAAGATTCGTTGCCATTGTCACGACAAGTAACAAACCATTAACGAGCAATGAGAGATATTAATCCGTCACCCCGCAAGGTATTTGCCCCCATCATATTGTACTTAACAACCGCAATTATTGCCCTGGTTTTGATGGTAGTGGCTCTTGTAATATGGGTTGCCGAGATACTCGGTTCGGGCTCTTTATCGGCACTCACCATAGGCGCAGTATTCTTGTTGCTGGCAGCGATAGTATATTTTGCTTCGGCCCGCAAGTCAATCGAATACATCCGCGACAGGTTAGATACCATCTACGATGTTGCCTATGCGGCGCGACGTGGATACAGGGCGACGATTGATATTCTCCGCTCGTTTTACAGCAACCTATTTTCCGAATAATCGCAAGGCCGGTACAGCCGGCCTTCTTCGTTCTACAACAAACAAAAAGCCCGACGCCTTCTTCAAAGCATCGGACTTTAAATTATATTATTTTGGAATATTACTTATCACCGAAATAACGCTTGTACAAGCCCTGGAAGCCGGCACCATGGCGAGCCTCATCCTTTGCCATCTCGTGAACTGTATCGTGTACTGCGTCGAGGTTCTCCTCCTTTGCCAAACGAGCCAAGCGGAACTTATCCTCGCAAGCACCCTCCTCGGCATTCATACGCTTGTAGAGGTTAGTCTTTGTATCCCATACAACCTCGCCGATCAACTCAGCCAACTTTGAAGCGTGCTCTGCCTCCTCCCAAGCATAACGCTTGTAAGCCTCAGCGATCTCGGGATAGCCCTCACGGTCAGCCTGACGGCTCATTGCAAGATACA
>JAGBIR010000183.1 GCA_017934845.1 Alistipes sp.
ACGTTTCATCAAGAACTTCGCTAAGTTCACTGGTAACGAGGAGGGTAAGAAGTTGGTTGCTGCTGGTCCTCAGTTGTAATCGAAACATTACCTTATACACAACGAGCCGTTTACCGCATGGTAAGCGGCTCTTTTATTTTCGTGCGCTGAGCAATAAATGCGGCTGCAGGCGTAAACTATCATACATTTTCACTATATTTGTATAGAAAACTAACACTACGCCCCATGACAACTTCACGCAGAATATTGCTTACGGCAATAACCGCCCTTACATTTCTATTTGCAGCCTGCTCGGAGGATAGCACCACCACTACCCCACCCGAGAACGATAATCAGGAACAACCCGGCACCGACAACCCGAATGACGACAACGACGAGGATGACTCCACGTCGGAGAAGGTCGAAAAACTACTCTCGGGTAGAGTCATCGGTACGATGCAATCGGTCGATTACTCAACCGGGCAGGCGTCAACGACGGTAAACAATCGTGATATGGTTTTCGACAAAAACTACGATACATATTTTGCATCGTATGAGCGTTCGGGTACTTGGGTGGGTCTCGACTTGGGCAAAAAGCACGTCATAACAAAGATTGGCTACTCGCCACGCATCGAGCAGAGCGGACGAGTAGTATTGGCTATATTGGAGGGTGCCAACAATGCCGACTTCAGCGACGCCTTACCTATATATATTATAAAGGAGGCTGCAAAGGAGCGCGTCATGACCTATGGCGATGTCAACTGCTCACGCGGATTCCGTTATGTACGTTACGTCACACCCAACAACGTGCGCTGCAACCTTGCCGAGTTGGAGTTCTATGGCATAGAGGACGAGGGCGATGACTCGCATCTCTTCCAGCTCACTAACCTCCCGACGGTAATTATCAATACGCAATACCGACAGGATATCCTATCGAAGGAGAATGAGATAAAGAGTTCGGTATATATCATTTCAGAGAATGGAACGAATCTCTTGTCGGACACCGACGCAGGCGTCAGGGGTCGCGGAAACGCATCGTGGGAGTTTCCCAAGAAGCCCTATCGCATTAAGTTCAGCGAGAAGCGTTCGCCTCTCGGAGCTCCTGCCTCGGCAAAGAAGTGGACTCTGATTAATAACTATGGCGACAAGACACTTATGCGCAATATCCTTGCCTTCGAGCTGAGCCGTCGCTTGGGTATGAGCTACACGCCCTTCTGCCAACCCGTCGATGTTATTCTCAATGGCGAGTATCGCGGTTGCTACCAGCTGTGCGACCAGATTGAGGTGAATAAGAATCGTGTGAACATCACCGAGATGAAGCCCGGCGATACCGCACAATCGACAATCAGCGGAGGCTATCTTATCGAGATTGACGCCTACGCCTATAGCGAGGAATCATACTTCGTTTCGAAAAAGGGTATTCCCGTAACAATTAAATCACCCGACGAAGATGACATTGTAGCGGAGCAGTCAAAATACATTACAAACTTCTTCAACTCGATGGAAAATGCCGTATTCTCGCCCACCTTTGCCGACGAGAAGCGCGGCTACCGTCAATATCTCGACTTGGATAGCTTCCTTCAGCACTTCATCGTAGGCGAGTTGGCAGGTAATACCGACACCTATTGGAGCGTCTATATGTATAAGGATCGCAACAGCGACAAACTCTACACCGGTCCGATTTGGGATCACGACCTCTCGTTCGAGAACGACATCCGAATCTATCCGCTCAACAATATGCCCGACTTTGTCTATGCTTCCAGCCAGAGTTCGGCAGCCCACTACGAGGTGCGCAACATGGTAAATCGCATCATCAAGGAGGATACGCAGGCTCGCGACCGACTTATCGAGATGTGGAACGAGGCCCGCAAGGATATATTTACCGAGGAGTCGCTAATTAAGTATATTGAGGAGACCGCCGCGCTGCTTGACGAGTCGCAAAAACTCAACTTTATGCGTTGGAATATCCTCAATCAGAGTGTCCACCAGAACGTTCAAGCCTATGGCTCATACGAAGCGGAGGTTGACGTTGTGAAAAACTATATCAAGAAACGACTTCCAAAGATGGATGGGCTGATTAATAACCGATAGATTATGAAGAGATTACAAAACCTATTTCTTGCCCTCACACTTGCTGCTCTTACAGCTTGCCAAGTCGAAGCTCCCGCGCCGATGAGCGTCACACCCCTACCGCGCCAAATAGAGTGGCACAAGATGGAGCAGTATGCCTTTGTGCATTTTACGATTAACACCTTTACCGACAAGGAGTGGGGCTATGGCGACGAGTCGCCCGAGTTGTTCAACCCAACAGATTTCGATGCCGACGCATTGGTAAAAGTTGTAAAAGATGCCAACCTCAAGGGATTGATTCTCACAGCGAAGCATCACGACGGATTCTGCCTTTGGCCAAGTAAATATACCGAACATTCGATAAAGAATTCGCCTTACAAAGACGGCAAGGGCGACATCGTAGGCGAAGTTGCCGAGGCGTGCCGCCGACAGGGTGTGAAATTCGGCATCTACCTCTCGCCGTGGGATCGCAACCACGCAGGCTACGGCACAGATGCCTATTTGGAGTACTATCGTAACCAAGTGCGCGAGTTGCTGACGGCCTACGGCCCCGTATTCGAGATGTGGTTCGATGGCGCAAATGGCGGCAACGGCTACTATGGCGGAGCGAACGAGGTACGCAAGGTTGAGTCGGGCTATCTCTATTACGACTGGCCGAAGGTTATCGATATTATCCGCGAGCTCTCGCCCGAGACCGTTGTTTGGAGTTCATCACTCCCCGAGGCGCGCTGGTGCAGCAACGAGAGCGGTATCATCGCCGAGCATTGCTGGGCCATGGCTTCGCCCGAGGAGCTCTACCCCAATGGTCGCGACAGCATGCCGGCACTGCGTCACGGTCAGGAGCATGGCACACGCTGGGCACCTGCCGAGGCCGATGTGTCGATTCGTAGCGGCTGGTTCTATCACGAGAATCAGGAGCCTAAAACTCCCGAGCAACTTTTCAGTATATATCTTACATCGGTGGGTCGCGGTGGCACACTGCTGCTGAACCTCGCTCCCGACCGTCGCGGACGAGTACCCGAAAAGGATATAGCATCGCTTATGGAGTGGCGCAAGATGGTTGACCAGACGTTTAGCAACGATTTGGCTGCCAATGCTGAGTTCTCGGCTACCTCATCGCGCGGCTGTGGCTTCGGCGCAAAGAGTATGAAGGGAGAGGACAACGCCTTCTGGGCTACCGAGGATGGTGTAACAACGGGCGACGTTATGCTTAAATGGAGCGAGCCGGTCGAGGTGAAATATGTAATGATTCAGGAGCATATTGCTCTTGGTCAGCGCGTTCGCGAGTTTTCGGTAGATGTGAATGTAGGCAACGAGTGGCAGCAGGTTGCAAAAGGCACGACCGTAGGCTACAAGCGTATTCTCCCGCTCGAGGAGGCCGTTTCGACCGACGAGATTCGCGTACGATTCCTCGACGCGCGCGGTCCGCTCACAATCGACCGCATAGCAGCGTATTAATCACAACGCATATTTACACAAAACAAGAGGTCGGCTCGAATGAGCCGACCTCTTGTTTTTCCACCAACTAAATATATTAGATAGCGTTTGTATCGTAAAGAATCTGATTTACCTTACGAACGGCAGCAACTGAAGCCTCAAACTTCTCCTGCTCCTCCTTGGTAAGCTCTACCTTAACAATCTTCTCGATACCCTTACGGCCGATGATTGCAGGAACACCGATCATAATATCGTTCTGGCCATACTCACCCTCGAGGTAGCAACCGCAAGGAATCATACGCTTCTGGTCGCCCAAGATAGCCTCAACCATTGATGCTGCAGCAGCACCCGGAGCATACCATGCTGATGTGCCGAGCAAGCCTGTCAAAGTTGCACCACCAACCATTGTGTCGGCAGCAACCTGAGCGAGCTTCTTCTTTGAAAGGAACTGTGATGCGGGAACACCCTTGATAGTAGCCTTCGATGTCAAAGGAATCATTGTGGTATCACCGTGACCACCGA
>JAGBIR010000184.1 GCA_017934845.1 Alistipes sp.
CTTCTCGACGCACTCGGCCGATGTGATATTAACCTCGCCCGAACAACGCAGTGCCGAGATTGCCAACGACATAGCTATGCGGTGGTCGTTGTGGCTGAACACTTCGGCCGGACGAATTTCACCTCCGCGAATCTTCATAATGTTTGGCTCAGAAATATCCACCTCGATGCCCAATTTGTCGTACTCGCGACGTATGGTCTCGGCTCGGTCGCTCTCCTTATGGCGCAAGCGGTCGGTACCCGTAATGACGCTCACTCCCTCGGCTGCAGCTGCCAATGCTGCCAATACGGGGAAAAGGTCGGGTGCATTTGTCGCATCGAACTCAAAGGCTGTAAGTGGCCGATGACTGACCGTAATAGAGTCCTGCTCGATGATTATACCCGCACCGGCACGCTCCAATGCGCGACAGATTGCCGTATCGGCCTGCTTCGATAGTGTAGAGATATTCTTTACCGTAACCTCGCCAGCGACAGCTCCTGCAACCAGCATCGACGCTGCTCCGCTCCAATCGCCTTCGACGTCGAGGTCGATTGCCTGATAACGCTGACCACCCTCGATGAAGAACTCGGAATAGTCGCCCTGATTGTGCATAATCTCAACTCCGAAACGAAGAGCCGTATCGATAGTCATATCGATGTAGGGTGTAGATACGGGATTTATTACTTTGAGTGTTGTATCCTCCTTTGCCATAGGCAAGGCGAGTAACAAGCCAGTAATAAATTGCGACGAGATGCTGCCATCGACCGTCAGTTTGCCGCCGTGTATAGGGCCGCACACCTCGATAGGAAGGAATCCGCCTCCATCTCTTACCTCAACACCCAACTCGCGCAAAGGCTCTATCATCATTGCCATTGGGCGGTGCAACAGTGTACCCTCGCCCTGAATACATATAGGCGCAGAGTGTAGCGAAGCGATGGGTGTAAATAGGCGTGTGGCAAGGCCCGACTCGCCAACGTTTAATACGCCTGCTGTGGGATTCAATCCTCCGCGAATTGCAACTGTGCTCTCATCCAAATGTTTAACCTTGGCACCAAGAGCCTCGACGCAGGCCAAAGCCGAGCGAGTATCTTTGCAAAATTCGATGTTGCGCAAGATGGTTTTGCCCTCGGCAAGCAGTGCAAGGGCAATGGCGCGTTGTGCGTAACTTTTTGAGCTTGGCGGAGCGATTATTCCCTTGACACTCCCCAAGGAGACAGATTTATCCATATTGTTGTTTATTCGTTGTAGGTGTTTGTCTCGTCAATCGATATTTTCTCGATTGGCTGAATCTCGGTCTGAGTAACCTTTGGACGGCGCAACTCGAAGTTCTTACCGAGATATACGCGGCGAACCATCTCGTCGTTTGCCAAATCTTCGGCCGTACCTGTCTTAAGAATCTTACCTTCGTAGAGCAGATATGTGCGGTCGGTGATGGCCAACGTCTCATCAACGTTGTGGTCGGTAATGATAACACCGATATTTTTATTTTTCAACGTAGCTACAATACTCTGAATATCTTCGACGGCAATGGGATCGACACCCGCAAACGGCTCATCGAGCAGGATGAAGGCGGGGTTGATAGCCACAGCGCGCGCAATCTCGGTACGACGACGCTCGCCACCCGAGAGTTGGATACCCAAACTCTTGCGCACCTTTTGAAGGCGGAACTCCTCAATAAGATTCTCGACGCGCTCGCGCTGATACTCCTTGCTGTAAGAGGTCATCTCCAGCACAGCCTTGATATTGTCTTCAACGCTCAAGCGACGAAATACCGAAGCCTCCTGCGCCAAATAACCAACACCCATCTGTGCACGACGATAAACCGGCTCGTTGGTTAATTCGGTTACCACCCCCTCGTCGTTCTCCAAGAAGATTTGACCTTCATTGGGCTTAATAAGGCCTACTATCATATAAAAGGTAGTGGTCTTTCCGGCACCGTTAGGACCGAGCAGACCGACAATCTCTCCCTGCTTGACATCCACCGAAACGTGGTTCACAACGGTACGAGCTTTGTATTTCTTGACAAGTTCGCTTGTAAATAGACGCATATTCTGTAAAAATTTTTTACAAAGTTATTATTTTTTCGAGAAAAAGTTTTATCTTTGAATGAAAATATTATTTACAACCTATGGAAGTGTGTCACGTAAGACGATTTTTATAAGATGGAACAACAGAACAGTATTTTACACGATAAGTTAAAGGAGTATTTTGGTTTCACATCGTTTAAGGGAAACCAAGAGGCTGTTATTCGTAATCTCTTGGAGGGTCGTGACACATTTGTGCTTATGCCTACGGGTGGAGGAAAATCCCTCTGCTACCAGCTGCCTGCGCTGCTGATGGATGGCGTGGCGATTATCATTTCGCCGCTTATTGCCCTGATGAAGAATCAGGTCGATGCGATGCGTACATTCTCTACGGAGTCGGGTATTGCTCACTTTTTGAACTCTTCGCTGAATAAGGCTGCCATTACGCAGGTGCGAAACGATGTGCTGGCGGGTAAGACCAAGTTGCTCTACTTCGCTCCCGAGTCGCTGACAAAGGAGGATAACGTTGCCTTTTTGCGAAAGATTAAGATTTCGTTTTACGCTATCGATGAGGCGCACTGTATTTCGGAGTGGGGCCACGATTTCCGTCCCGAGTATCGTCGTATCCGTCCTATTATTAACGATATAGGTCAGGCTCCGCTAATCGCGCTTACGGCTACGGCTACTCCAAAGGTGCAGATGGATATTCAGAAGAATCTTGGTATGTCGGATGCGACGGTCTTCAAATCGTCGTTCAACCGCGCCAACCTCTTCTATGAGATACGTCCAAAACATAACGCCGAACACGAAATTATCCGTTTCATCAAGCAAAAAGCGGGCAAGAGTGGTATTATCTATTGCTTGAGCCGTAAGAAGGTTGAGGAGTTGGCCGAGTTGCTGATGGCTAACGGTATTAAGGCGTTGGCATATCACGCGGGTATGGATGCCCAGACGCGTGCCAATAATCAGGATGACTTCCTGATGGAGAGGGTCGATGTTATTGTAGCAACCATCGCCTTCGGTATGGGTATCGATAAGCCCGATGTGCGTTATGTTATCCATTACGATATTCCAAAGTCGCTGGAGGGCTATTACCAGGAGACGGGCCGTGCAGGTCGCGATGGCGGTGAGGGTCACTGTTTGACTTTCTACAGCTATAAGGATATTCAAAAGCTCGAGAAGTTTATGCAGGGTAAGCCTGTTGCCGAGCAGGAAATTGGTAAGTTGTTACTGTTGGAGACGGTGTCGTATGCCGAGAGTTCGATGTGCCGTCGTAAGACGCTGTTGCACTACTTTGGCGAGGAGTACACCGAGGATAGTTGTGGCTGCTGCGACAACTGTGTGAATCCACGTCCGAAAATCGATGCCAAGAAGGATATGGTGCTGGTGCTGAAGGTACTTGCGACGATTGGTGATAAGTTTAAGACCGACCATCTGGAGGCTGTGCTTACGGGCCGCACAACGGCGCAAATCAAGAGTTACGGCCATAATAAACTAAAGTACTTTGGCCAGGGCGAGGAGCGCGACGCCAAGTATTGGGGTGCGGTGATTCGTCAGGGTCTTATTATGGGCCTTATCGATAAGAATATCGAGAACTATGGTCTGTTGGCGGTAAATGAGCGCGGCTTGAAGTTTATCGATTCGCCAAGCCCCGTAACTGTAACTCTCGATCACGATTACGATGCCGAGGAGAAGGATGAGGATATGATGGCTGCACAGGCCGGTAAGGGTGGTGCTGCCGACGAGGAGTTGTATGCGATGTTGAAGGATTTGCGTAAGAAGGTTGCCAAGAAGAATAATCTTCCGCCGTTTGTCATCTTCCAGGATCCGTCGTTGGAGGATATGTCGATTCAGTATCCCATCACTATCGAGGAGATGCAGAATATCTCGGGTGTAGGTGCAGGTAAGGCGGCCAAGTTTGGTGAGGAGTTCATTAAGCTCATCAAGGCCTATGTCGAGGATAAGGATATTGTCCGCCCGCAGGATATGGTTGTTAAGTCGGTGGCGAATAAGTCGGGTAATAAGATTTTTATCATTCAGTCTATCGACCGCAAGATGGATTTCGAGGATATCGCACGCGCCAAGAATCTCGATTTTGAGGAGCTGCTGAACGAGATTGAGGGTATTGTGAATTCGGGTACGCGCCTCGATATATCGTACTATATTAATAAGTTTATGGACGAGGATAAGGCCGAGGATATCTATCTTTACTTCAAGGAGGATGCCGAGAGCGACTCGTTGGACGAGGCTATCGATGAATTGGGCTCGGATTATAGCGAGGAGGAGATCCGTCTGGTGCGAATTAAGTTCCTTTGCGAGGTAGGAAATTAGGTGTTTGGGGTGTTAACTTGCCGTCAAAAAAACTCACATACTTTTAGTGTGTCCCGGCTTTAGCTTTTGATGCTCTTGACTTTACTATGTTTAATCATTTTTGTAATATTTAATTAAAAATATACTATATGGCATTGATTTATTGCAGAGAATGCGGCAAGCAGATATCGGATCAGGCGTTGTCTTGTCCTCATTGTGGCTGTACGTTGGCTCGTCCCGCGGAGGTAGATCCCAATAAGAGCGATAAGGATTGGCTCACTTGCGTTTTGTTGAGTTTCTTCCTTGGAGGATTAGGAATCCATAGTTTCTATGTGGGTAAAAATACCGTTGGCGTTGTGCAGCTCATAACATTGGGCGGTTGCGGAATATGGGCACTCATCGATTTTATTATGATTGTCTGTGGCAGCTATCGCGATGCCGATGGTAAACTCATAACCCATAAATAACCATTGCAATCAGTTTTGCGATATTGGCGTGCGGCGGTGGTTGCTATTGCTCCATTGCTTGTGTATGTCGTGCCTCGCGAGTGGTTGTTTGGCGAAGGACATACCGTCTGTTTGTGGCATAACCTGACGGGCAATGAGTGCTGGGGATGCGGAATGACACGCGCTCTGGCTTCGGTGTGTTATCTTGATTTCGAAGCTGCGTGGGAGTATCACAAAGGAGTGGTTATTGTCGCTCCGCTGATGGCGTGGCTCTGGGCAAAGTGGGTCGTGCGATTGGTGCGTAGCGGGCGTGAGGCGAAAAGTAAAGCGTAGGAATTATGAATCTTGTTAGAGCGAAAAAAGCGTTGGGACAACACTTCCTGACCGATTTGAATATAGCGCGTAAGATATGCTACTCGATGAGTGGTGGCAGTGCGGAGGCTCCCGCTACGGTGCTGGAGGTTGGTTGCGGTATGGGTGTTTTGACGCAGTTTTTGTTGCAGCGCGATGATGTGGTAACGTGGGGAGCTGAAATTGATTCGGAGAGTGTGGAGTATCTGCACGAGCATTATCCCGATTTTGCACCACGACTTATCGAGGGCGACTTCCTAAAGATGGATCTACGCGAAAAGTTTGGCGCGGAGCTGCGCGTGATAGGTAATTTCCCGTATAATATTTCTTCTCAAATATTCTTCAAAGTAATAGAGAATCGCGATATTATTCCCGAGTGTGTTGGAATGATTCAGCGAGAGGTGGCAGTGCGTATTGCCGAGCCTCCCGGGTCGCGCGAGTATGGTATTTTGAGCGTTCTGTTGCAGGCGTGGTACGATATTGAATACCTATTTACGGTTGGCGAGAAGGTTTTTAATCCGCCGCCGAAGGTTAAGTCGGCTGTTATTCGTCTAAAGAGAAACAACGTCATGCAGTTGGGTTGCGACGAGACTCTCTTTGTGAAGGTTGTGAAGGCTTCATTTGGCCAGCGTCGTAAGATGTTGCGCAATTCGTTGAAGTCGGTATTCGGTGATTTTGGTGGTGCAGAGCATCGCTTCTTTACGCAACGAGCCGAGCAGTTGTCGGTTGCCGATTTTGTAGAACTCACAAATTGGGTTGCCGAAAATAAATAGCAGAGAAGAGTATAAAAAAAAAGATGCGCAGGGATTCACCTGCGCATCTTTTTTATGGGTCGTTGTCGGACTACAATCCGAACTCTGTCTTGAGCATATCTACAGCATCGAGTTTCTCCCAGCCGAAGTACTCAATTTCGCGCTCGCACTCTACGCCATTCTCCCAAACCTTCTCGACCTTTGTGTAGGGACGATTACCGAAGTGACCATACGAAGCGGTTGCCTCGAAGATAGGGTTCTTCAGGCCGAAACGCTTAACAATCGATGCGGGACGCAAATCGAAGAGTTTTCCGATGCGCTCGGCAATCTCACCGTCGGTCATACCCTCCAATGCTGCGGGACGCTTCGATGAATAGGTGTCAACAT
Organism: Alistipes sp.; assembly: GCA_017934845.1. Lineage (GTDB taxonomy): Bacteria > Bacteroidota > Bacteroidia > Bacteroidales > Rikenellaceae > Alistipes. The sequence continues at coordinate 6,250 of JAGBIR010000184.1, forward strand.
AGATTGACAAAGGCTGCGCAATACCAATAGCGTAGCTCAACTGCACGAGGACCTGATCGGCAATACCTGCTGCAACCATATTCTTTGCAATATGACGTGCTGCGTAAGCAGCCGAACGATCCACCTTCGATGAGTCCTTGCCCGAGAAGGCACCGCCACCGTGTGCTCCGCGACCACCGTATGTATCGACAATGATTTTACGGCCCGTAAGACCCGTATCGCCGTGAGGACCACCAATAACGAACTTACCCGTAGGGTTGACGTGCAAGATATAATCCTCGCCAATCAAATCGGCCAAACGGTCGTTTGCGCGCTCCAAACGAGCTTTTACGCGAGGAATAAGTATGTTGCGAACATCGTCACGAATCATCTTCTGCATCATAACCTCGGCCTCCTTCTCCGAACGATTCTCGGTAGGCTTAATGAACTCGTCGTGCTGAGTTGAAACGACAATGGTGTGAACTCGCAAAGCTGCGCCACTCTCTGAGTCGTACTCGATGGTTACCTGACTCTTTGAGTCGGGACGGAGGTATGTCATAACCTCGCCCTCGCGACGAATAACGGCCAACTCCTTGAGGATAACGTGCGAAAGAATAAGTGTTGCGGGCATATACTCGCGTGTCTCGTTGCATGCGTAACCAAACATAATGCCCTGATCACCTGCACCTTGCTCCTCGTCGGTGTCGCGCTCAACGCCCTGATTGATATCCGACGATTGCTCGTGAATAGCCGAAAGAATACCGCACGATGCGGCATCGAACTGATACTCGCTGCGGTTGTAACCTATGCGGTCGATGACGCGGCGTGCAACGCCCTGAACATCGACATAAGCCGACGACTTAACCTCGCCCGATACTACAACCAAACCTGTTGTGCAGAGTGTTTCGCACGCAACTTTTGATTGAGCATCGTGACGAAGAAATTCATCCAAAATAGCATCTGAAATCTGGTCTGCTACCTTATCGGGGTGACCCTCCGATACAGACTCTGAGGTAAATAAAAAAGCCATACTTTAAAAGTTTTTCTCTTGTTAAACAATTAAACGTATGGAAGATTGACTGTCGTATAACTTGAAGTGCTGGTTTAGCATTTTTTTCGTGGTTGCAAGCAGTCCAAATCCTTCCACATCTTATTTCGGCTGCAAAGATAGGGCTTTTTCCGAAAAGTACAAGCAACTAATGTTTAAGTTAAAGTTAAATAATAATAGGTACTGAATTGGTTTTGGCAACAGATGGCCCTTTTTGACGAAAAAAATATTTCGAGAGGTGAAATTTTTTTTGCTCATAATATTGCCAGATAGGAAAAATATGATTATATTTGCGTAACGTAGAGTGTGTTTTATGGCCGTGGAGGCTGTGAAGATTACATGGAAAGATAATGAATTATTAATATTTACTTAAAACAGAACAGATTATGAAAAAGTTAACCCTTTCGATTATCGCAGTTGTTGCGTGTGTTGGTCTTGCATTTGCCCAGCAGAGCAAGAGTGATGAGAGTGTAGAGTTCCGTCCTAACTGGAGTTTACAGATTCAGGGTGGTGTTGCACATACTATTGGTGAGGCTCCATTTGGTGATTTGCTCTCTCCTGCAGCGTTCCTTTCAGCTAACTATGAGTTCCATCACGCTATGGGCGTTCGTTTCGGCTTGGGCGGATGGCAGGGTAAAGGCCATATTATTCCCGCAGAGCAGGGCTATGCTTACAAGTTTGGTCAGTTGAACGCTGACTTCATGTTGGATTTCAGCAGCTTGGTAGGTGGCTTTAACCACAAGCGTGCTGCAAGCGTATATTTGTTTGCCGGTGTTGGCGGTTTGTATGGTTTCGATAACGACGAGGCACAGGCTATCGCAGCTTCTCGCCCCGGTATGGAGAACGAGTTGGAGTATTTGTGGGATAGCAAGGCATTTGTTGCTGGCCGCGTAGGTTTGGGCGTTGATTTCCGTTTGAGCGACTGTGTTACTTTCAACATTGAGGGTAATGCAAACTTGCTTTCAGACCACTTTAACTCAAAGCGCGCTGAGAATATCGACTGGCAGTTCAATGTATTGGCAGGTTTCTCATTCCGCTTTGGTAAGAACTATCAGCCCTCTGCTGCTTACGCTGCAAAGAAGGCTGCCGAGGAGCAGGCTTTAGCATTGGCTGCTGCTGAGAAGGCTGCCGCTGAGAAGGCCGCTGCCGAGAAGGCTGCTGCTGAGGCTGCTGCAAAGGCTGCCGCTGAGAAGGCTGCTGCCGAGAAGGCTGCCGAGAAGGCTGCCGCTGAGGCTGCTGCTGCCGCTGCTGCAAAGCACGCTGCTTTGGCAAAGGAGCACTCTAATAACATCTTCTTCTTGCTCGATTCACCCGTAATCCGCAAGGGTGAGGCTGAGAAGATTACTGCTATTGCTGAGTTTATGAAGGCTAACCCTGAGTTCAAGATCGATATCGTTGGTTACGCTGACGAGGAGACTGGTAAGCCATCTTCTAACCTTAAGCTTTCAGAGAAGCGTGTTAACAACGTTAAGGCTGCTCTTGTCAAGGCTGGTGTTGCCGAGAGCCTTATCACTTCAGACTTTAAGGGTGATACCGTTCAGCCCTTCGAGGTTCAGGAGCAGAATCGTGTTGTTACTTGCGTGTTGAAGTAATTGACTACATTGAGTCACATTTTGCCGTGACAATAGATATGGGCTTCCCTGCGGGGAGGCCCATTTTTTTGTTGATATACGATGTGCGGAGTGTTTTGCGACGGTTTTTGCAACACTTTTTTATTGCAATTTTTCTGCGCCACAATAATAAAACGTTAGATAGAATCGTTATAGTAACAGAGATAACACGAAGTTGAATTTTGATAAAAGTTGCCTATGCGGAAAATTGCCTATTTTGAATTGTAAACATTAAATTTTTGTGATATGAAAAAGACGGCATTTTTGTTTCTTGGGACAGCGGCTTTTGCGGCTGTCATTGGCGGTGTGTCCGCTTTAGGCGTTAGTAAATACTTTAATAGTAATAATGTTGTAACACCGCTTCAAACTACCTCTTCGTGGGAGGCAACAGCACCTCAGGCAGGTAATCATTTTACGGCATATCAAGCTGACCAATATCCCGATTTGACCTATGCAGCCGAGAATGCTGTGCAGGCGGTTGTAAATATCGAGGCCGTTCGCGAGGTGCAGTATGGTGGCTCGCGCTCCTATGGCTTTGATCCTTTCTATGAGTTTTTCGGTATCCCCTATGGAGGAGGTCGCTCGTATGGCGAACCTCAAACAC
>JAGBIR010000185.1 GCA_017934845.1 Alistipes sp.
AACCTCTTTACCGTGGCGTGGACGGGTACTATCTGTACCGAGCCTCCTATGTGTTATATTTCGGTTAGAAAGGAGCGTCACTCCTATGAGATTATAAAACGTACGGGCGAGTTTGTAATAAACCTCACTACGGTGGGCCTGGCGCGTGCTACCGATTGGTGTGGCGTGCGTTCGGGTCGCGATTACAACAAATTTGCCGAGATGGGTCTTACGCCCATTCAGTCGGCTGTAGTGTCGGCTCCCGCGCTGAGCGAGTCGCCTGTGTCGATTGAGTGCCGAGTGAGAGAGATTGTGCCATTGGGTACGCACGATATGTTTGTTGCCGATGTGGTGAATGTGCTTGTCGATGAGGAGTATATCGATCAGGAGAGTGGTAAACTCGACTTGGAGCGCGCCCAGCCTTTGGTGTATTGTCACGGCGAGTACTTCTCTCTGGGTAAGGTGCTGGGCCATTTTGGCTGGTCGGTACGCAAGAAGCCTCGCAAGGCTACGCCACGACGCAAGAAATAGGGAATACTCCCGCATATTATTTTACTGAGTAGTAAGGTTGTCCGATAGCTGTCGTGGCAACCTTACTTTTTTGTGGGTACACTTTTTGCATCGCTCGGGTGGAAAATATTTCGGGAGATGAAGAGAGTTACCTTATTTTTATGCCTTGTGGTTAGCTTTGCAAGTGTGAGCGATAGGGCGAGTGCGCAGAGTCGCGAGGAGTTGGTGGAGGCATATCGTCGCGGATTGATTACCGAGCAGGATGTGGCTCGGTTGCGGATGCAGTATAATGATGTTGCGCAATCGGATCTGTCTGCCGCTCAACTCTCGGCTCAACCCTCAAGTAGGATGCGTAGCGTGGCGGGCGAAGTGGGGGCAGATACGCTGCTGCGAGATACCACTTTAGCCTTGCGCGTAGAGCAGATGCGGGCAATGCGATCTGGTATAAAGCGGTCGCAGGATGAGATATATGGGCATAATCTGTTTCGTGGAGCGAATGGAGGTTTTGCGCCTAATTTGAATATTGCAACGCCGAAGAATTATAGGCTGGGGGCGGGAGATGAAATTGTAGTAGATGTGTGGGGTGATGTGCAGCGTACCTTGCGGCTGGAGGTATCGCCCGATGGGCAGGTTGTAATTCCCGATGTCGGGCCAGTAGCGATTGCGGGCCTTACGATAGAGAGCGCATCGCAACGTGTGCGACGAGCATTATCGTCTATTTATGAGGGACTTGAGTCGGGTAGTGTAGATATGATGCTAACGCTGGGCGCGATACGAACTATTCAGGTGAATGTGGCGGGCGAGGTCGCTCTGCCGGGGGCTTATACTTTGCCGTCGCTTGCTACACTTCTGCATACGATTTATGTGGCGGGCGGAGTGAGTGATATAGGCTCGTTGCGCAACATAAAGCTCTATCGTGCAGGACGTGAGATAGCCTCGGTTGACCTGTACGACTATCTGCAAGGCGAGCGCACGAGCGAAAATCATAGCGTGCAGGATGGCGATTTGGTTCTTGTGCCGGCCGCAGCGTGTGTGGTGGGCATTGAGGGCAGTGTGCGCCGACCGATGTTGTATGAGATGCAGCGAGGCGAGACGTTGGCCGATTTGGTGCGCTTTGCCGGCGGCTATATGGGAGGAGCTGATCGCAATAGGATAAGGGTTGTGCGCTTGACCGATGGCAAGCGTCGCTCGTTTACGGTTGGTGGCGATGCGGCAGCTGATTTTGAGTTGGCCGATGGCGATCGGATAGTCATTGATGGCGGGATTAATCGATATGAGAATCGTGTGGAGTTGCGCGGTGCGGTAAATCGCGAAGGTTATTATGCTATCGATGATAGTGTAAGAACGCTGCGAGGGTTGATTCGTCGGGCTGGCGGTCTGCGCGAAGATGCTTTCCAGAAGCGTGCGCTGCTCTATCGCGAGAGCGAAGGGCTGATGCCGAGGGTTGAGTCGGTCGATTTGCAAGCGTTGATGGCAGATGATGAACGGGATATCGAGTTGCGACCAAACGACTTACTCGTGGTGTCGGCTACGGATGATGTGCGCGAGGAGTATCAGGTGGGTATCTTTGGCGCAGTAGGGCGTGCGGGCGACTATCCCTATGCCGAAAATATGACGGTTGAGGATCTGATTGTGGAGGCGGGTGGCTTGCTCGAATCGGCTTCGACTACCAACGTGACCATCTCACGACGAATAAAAAATCCACGTAGCCGAGGCGTGCAGGAGCGACTATTTGAAACGTTTGTGGTTGATATAAGCGACGATTTGAAGGTCGATGGCGAGGAGTTTGTGCTTGAGCCTTTCGACCAAGTGTTTGTGCGCCGTTCGCCCGTATATATTCGTCAGAGTAGCGTTGAGGTGCGTGGCGAGGTGGCTTTCGAGGGGAATTACCCTCTCACGCGACGTAATATGCGCCTGTCGGAGGTTGTTGCCGAGGCGGGAAATCCCACGTCGGGGGCCTTCGTCGAGGGTGCTTATCTGCTGCGTCGTATGACCGAGGAGGAGCAGGCACAGCAGGATGCGCTCAAGATGCTTATCGAGAATCAGCAGGGCCACGGAGCCGTCGATTCGTTGAGCGTGTCAGGCATAAAACTCTCGTCGGTATATCCCGTTGGTATCGACCTTGCCGAGGCGTTAAGACATCCCGGGTCGGATGCCGATGTGGTGCTGCGCAATGGCGATGTGGTGTCGATACCCCAATATAATGGCACGGTGCGTGTTATGGGGGCGGTGATGTATCCCAATTCGGTGACCTACAAGGAAGGAGAGTCGCTAAAGCACTATGTGAAGGCGGCTGGAGGATTTGACAATCGTGCGCGGCGACGACGCGCATTTGTAATCTATATGAACGGGATGGTCGAGTCGGGCCCATCGACCGTCATACGGCCCGGCTGCATCGTGATTGTTCCGTCGAAAGGCCCTGCCAATCCTTTGCAGTGGCGCGATATTGTGGGGTTGCTCTCGACATCGGCATCGACAGCTGCGGTTGTGATGTCGGCAATAAATTTATCAAAATAATTTCGTATGCGAAATAGCGATAACACACATAGGTTGAGCGAGAATAGCGAGAGTGGTGAGATTGAGTTGACTCAGCTGCTGATAAGAGTCTGGAGAGGCCGCCGCTTGGTGCTGGCTGTGGTTGTCGTGGCTCTCTTTGTGGGTGGATTTGTGGCTGCTGTGATGCCCGAGGAGTATGATGCAACGTGTTGCGTCGTGCCGCAGAGCTCGCAGTCGGCGGGGCAGAATAGAGTCTCGTCGCTGGTGGCGTTGGCTGGTATTAACTTGGGCTATAACGACGATGTGGCGGCTCTGTCGCCACTGCTCTACGAGGATATTGTTGGTGGTGTGGCGTTTCGAAAGGAGTTGCTACGGACTGAAGTTTACTCTGCGCGCGAGGGTGGGTATATGACTCTGCGTGAATATCTGATTCCTAAAAGCGACAAACCGCGTGAGAGTGCGTTCGAGGCTGCCGAGGTGGGCGAAATGGATGTCGTTACGCGTTACGACTATGCTTGCCTAAGGGCGTTGGAGCATCGCGTGATGCTGACGCAAGACGAGAGCAAGGGTTGTTTGACGCTCGTGGTGAGGATGCCCGAGCCATTGGTCGCAGCGCAGGTGGCGCAAGCTGCAATTGAGCAGCTGCAACGCTACATTACGGAGTTTAGGGTCGAGAAGGTGGCGTCAAATCTTTTGTTCGTGCAGGAGCGATACGATGAGGCGCGCAACCGATTTTACGATGTGCAGTCGCGCCGCGCACAATTTCGTGATGCCAATCGTAACACTACGCGCTATGCTGCCAAGACTGCGCTGGAGCGGCTCGATGCCGAGTATGAATTGGCGTTGAATCTGTATAACGAATTGGCGAGCCAACTCGAGCAGGCGCGGATAAAAGTGAAGGAGACGATGCCTGTTTTGACCGTAATAAACCCCGTTTATGTACCTTTTAAGCGAAGTAAGCCGCGAAAAATGATAATTATTGCTACCTTTGCACTTATTGGTGCCGGAGTAGGTGTCGCGGTAGTTCTGTTGCAGCCTGTGGTTGCTAACGTGGTAAAACAGTTATCGAATGATACCTATCGAAAGTGTTGTTAATATGCTCTTGCCGTTGTTGGTTGCGATGCTAACGGTTGTGGTTGCACATCCTACGCTGGTGAAGATTGCACGCCGTAAGCATTTGGTCGATAACCCCAATGCGCGTAAGCTCAACAAGGAGCCGATGCCCGTCTTGGGCGGTGTGGGGGTGACCTTTGGCTTGATGGTGGCGGTGGGTGTGGCCTGTTATGTGATGCCCGATTTTTATCTGCCCGCAGAGGTGGTTATTGCTATCGTGGTGCTGCTTTATACGGGTGTCGCCGACGATATTTTGGATTTGACACCTCGACGTAAGTTGCTATTGCAGGCCTTCGTTGTGCTGATGCTGATTTTTTCGGCCGAGCTATACATCGATAACTTATACGGTCTTTGGGGTTTGTATTACTTGCCGTGGTGGCTTACCGTAGCGTTGACGCTGGCGGCAGGTGTGGGGATTATAAATGCTATGAATCTGATAGATGGCGTCGATGGACTATGCGCACTTTATGCCATATTTGCCTCGATGATGTTCGGCATTAGCTTCGCCTTGGCCGCCGATTATAGCTATGCTGTGCTGGCTTTTGCTACGGTTGGAGCGTTGATTCCCTTTGTGCTGCACAACATCTATGGCGCCAAGTATAAGATGTTTCTGGGCGATGGAGGCTCACTGGTGTTGGGTTTTTTGTGTGCGGTGTTTGTGTTGCGGGTGTTGCAGTCGGAGCATAGCGCGATAGGCGGTAGCTCGGTTGTGTTTGCTTTTGCTGTAATGGCGGTGCCGGTGTGTGATACGTTGCGCGTGATGAGCGTTAGAATGGCTCGCCGAAGGTCGCCCTTCAGCCCCGATAAGAGCCATCTGCACCATCAGTTCATCGCGCTGGGAATGAGCCATCGTCTGACGGCTTTTGCCATTGTGGGGCTTGACGTGGTGATTGTTGGCGTGTGGCTGTCGAGCGTGATGGCCGGCGCGAGTGCCGAGTGGCAAGTTGTGACGACGTTCTTTATGGCTGTGATGCTGACGTGGGGCGTCTATTACCTTTTGGGGAGCGTAATCTGTCGGCCTCGATGGATGGTTGGCTTTAGGAGAGTGGCGCGCTTGGGTTTGATGCGACGCACGCAGTTTGTTGAGCGCCTGCAAAGAGTATTGAATGATAAAACTTAAATAGATAAAAATATGCCAAATATTTCACTTCGGGCCGAGCTTATGCCCTCGTCGCCCATCCGTAAGTTGGTGCCTCTGGCCGATAGTGCCAAGGCGCGTGGCGTTAAGATATACCATCTTAATATCGGTCAGCCCGACCTGCCTACACCGCAGGAGGGTTTGGATGCGTTGCGAAATATCGACCTTAATGTGTTGGAGTATAGCCCGAGCGATGGCTTCCTGTCGCTCAGAGAGAAGTTGGTGGGCTACTACGACCAGTATCAGATAAAACTCTCACCCGACGACATCATCATTACAACCGGAGGCTCGGAGGCTGTGCTGTTTGCCTTTATGTCGTGCCTTAATCCGGGTGACGAGATTATCGTGCCCGAGCCTGCCTATGCTAACTATATGGCATTTGCCATCTCGGCCGGTGCGGTTATCCGTACCGTATCGACGTCGATTGACGAGGGCTTCGCGCTGCCGAAGGTCGAGCAGTTTGAGGCCTTGATTAACGAGCGTACGCGCGGCATCCTGATTTGCAACCCCAACAACCCTACTGGATACCTCTATACGCGCAAGGAGATGAATCAGATTCGTGATATGGTCAAGAAGTATGACCTTTTCCTATTCTCCGACGAGGTGTATCGTGAGTTTATCTATACCGGCTCGCCCTATATTTCGGCTTGCCACTTGGAGGGTATCGAGCAGAATGTTGTGCTGATTGACTCGGTGTCGAAGCGATATTCGGAGTGTGGTATTCGCATTGGCGCGCTCATCACGAAGAATCGTAAGTTGAGGGATGCTGTGATGAAGTTCTGTCAGGCGCGATTGAGCCCTCCGTTGCTGGGTCAGATTGTTGCCGAGGCTTCGATGGATGCCCCGAGGGAGTATATGATTCATACCTACGAGGAGTATATCGAGCGACGTAACTGCTTGATTGATGGGTTGAACAAGATTCCGGGTGTATATTCGCCCATCCCGATGGGCGCGTTCTATACCGTTGCGCGTTTGCCCATCGACGATAGCGATAAGTTCTGCGCGTGGTGTCTGTCGGAGTTCGACTACGAGGGCGAGACGGTTATGTTAGCCCCCGCCTCGGGATTCTACACCTCGCCCGACAAGGGCCGCGACGAGGTACGTATTGCCTATGTGCTCAAGAAGGAGGATTTGCAGCGTGCGCTGTTTATTCTCGGTAAGGCTCTGGAGGCATATCCGGGTAGAGTTGAGTAGAGTAGATTCAAATAGAGAGCGACCAATCCCAAAAGATTTGTCGCTTGTTGTTTTATTTACTCTTCGTATGGCGATTGCCAGAACCACTTATCGTCGCAAACTCGCAAATCGTTCCAACTTACGGCACTTGATTCGGAGTTTATCTCGTCGTAGGGCATTAGCGTAATGTAGCGATATGTCTGACCTTCCGTTGCGGTCTCGGCATTAAATCTTGCCATCTCCATACACTGCAAGAAGTAGAGATTCTTTGCCATATAGCGGTCGAGATAGTACTCCTTGGTCTGCTTTGAACGGTTGTTCCAATTGGCATTTTCGTTAATTTGCAGTGGCTTGTCGGTGCGTAGTCGCTCGCGAACTTCGGCAATTGAGAGCATCATGCCATTTTCGTCCATAACATAGGCTTCGAATGTGGGGTCAACCCACAACCACTTGTTGAGCGTGCAGCTATAAACGGTTGTTATGACGTGGCAGTCGCTAACCAAGTCGTGAGGCAGGCAAGTTACAAAACGGGCCTTAAAACCCATAGCCAGATAGACTTCGGTCAGCATTTGTGCCATCATACGGCAATTTACGCCGCGATCCTCTTTTTGGCATAACTCAACCATCGCGATGGTGTTCTTTACTTTGGGATTGTTTGACGAGCCGTCGTGTCGCACAATGTTATGTACCCAATGTAGCAGGTTTTTGATTTTTGAAATTTCATCGCCTGCACCTGCTACGCTATCCAACTTAAAATGTTCACGCAGACGCACCAAATCGGGATTATTGGGTGACATATACTTAAACTTCATACCGTCGGGAACTAAACCTCGGTAATATTGCTTGGCGTTTTTTAGTTTCTGCTTATAATCTCCCCACGCGGTCAAGCGTTCCATACAACTTTTGAAGCGAGGATCATTGCGTATCGCATCAAGGTCGCTGTCGGCATTTATATTCGTAAGGTTAATCTCCTCCTTATCGATAACGCGGTCGGTGTAGTACTCAAAGGTTTTTAATGCCCCCTTTTTATCTCCGGCGAGTGTCTTCCAGCATGCCAAGTTATAGTAGAAGTTGCCATTAAGGTCGGTATCCCACAAATAATCCATACGCACAGAATCGGGCTGTTCCATGATGATTTTGCGATACTTCTCTTGATTTGCAACCAGCTTTTTCCACTGCTGTGCCTCATAGAGTTGGTCGGCCTCCTTGTCAAGACGATCAAGTTGCTGCTGCCATTCGGGCGTTTGCGCCCAAGCAGTGATAGCTACTATCGTGGCAAGGGCTGATAGAATAATTTGTTTCATTTTTA
>JAGBIR010000186.1 GCA_017934845.1 Alistipes sp.
ATATAGTACTTAAACGAGAGGGGATCCAACGCAAACTGCACGTTACAACCACCCTCGATTTTCAACGCACGAATAATCTTCAGCGCGCTGTTACGCAACAACTGATACTCCTTGTCGGTAAGAGTCTGTGCCGGAGCGATAACCATCGAGTCGCCCGTATGGATACCTACCGGATCGATATTCTCCATACTACAAATTGCGATTGCCGTATCGTTCTTGTCGCGCATTACCTCGAACTCAATCTCCTTGTAGCCCTTGATACTCTTCTCGACCAGAACCTGATGAACGGGCGAAAGCACCAACGCATTACGCATAATATCGCGCAACTCCTCCTCGTTGTCGGCAAAACCGCCACCCGTTCCACCCAACGTAAAGGCGGGACGCAACACAACGGGATAGCCAATCTGCTCGGCAGCCTTGACGCCATCCTCCATACTGTTCACAACGAGTGAAGGCAACACCGGCTCACCAATACTTATACACAACTCCTTGAACAACTCGCGGTCCTCGGCCTTCTCGATACTCTCGAACGAAGTACCCAGAATCTCGACGTGGCACTCATCCAAAACGCCCTTCTTAGCCAACTGTACGGCCAAGTTCAAACCTGTCTGACCACCCAAGCCCGGAACGATAGCATCGGGACGCTCATAGCGTACAATCTTTGCCACATACTCCAGCGTCAAAGGCTCCATATAGACCTTATCAGCGATGTTGGTATCGGTCATAATAGTTGCGGGGTTTGAGTTCACGAGAATAACCTCGTAACCCTCCTCCTTCAATGCCAGACACGCCTGTGTACCTGCATAGTCGAACTCTGCTGCCTGACCAATGACAATCGGGCCAGAGCCGATCACCATTACCTTCTTAATATCTGTTCTCTTAGGCATTTTGCTTCTCCTCCATCAATTTAATAAACTTATCGAAAAGATATGTGCTATCCTGCGGACCCGGAGCACTCTCGGGATGGAACTGCACACCATAAACCTTATCCTCTACACACTCAACACCCTCGATCGACGAATCGGGAATATTGACGTGCGTAATAGTCAGATTAGTACCCTCCAGCGACTCGGCAACAACCTCATAGCTGTGATTCTGCGCCGTCATATCGATGCGACCACTCTCCAACGAGCGAACAGCCGCACCACCGTGGTGACCGCACTTCATCTTTCTGCACTCGGCACCGTATGCCAACGCAATAAGCTCCATACCGAGCGAGATACCAAATACGGGAATCTTACCCTTAACAGCCCTAATAATCTCAACCACCTCGGTAAGCTCGTTAGGATTACCCGGGCCATTCGAGATAAAGATGCCATCGGGGTTAAATGCCATAATCTCGTCCAACGTAGTGTTGTAAGGCACAACCGTAACGTTGCAGCCGCGTGAGTTGAACTGGCTGATGATGCTGTGCTTAATACCGCAATCCACCGCCACGATATCGTACTTATGGTTAGGCGTACGCGAGAAACGACGCTTGCGACAGCTAACCTGCTGCACCTGATTAGTCGGCAGCGGGGTAGTCTTAATCAACTCCAAAGCCTCCTCCAAGGGCATATCGGCATTCACGATAGCACCGCGCTGCGCACCCTCGTCGCGGATGATGCGTACAATCATACGCGTATCAACACCTGCTATGCAAGGTATTCCCTGCTCGTCCAGGGTCTCCGAGAAAGTCTTCGTATAACGGAAGTTGCTCGGATTCTCGTTGCACTCACGAACGACCATACCACCCACCAAAGGCTGCTTTGACTCAAAATCCTCGTCGGTAATACCATAGTTACCAATCAGCGGGTATGCCATTACCACAATCTGGCCAAGGCACGATGGATCGGAGATAATCTCCTGATAGCCAACCACCGAAGTATTGAAAACAATCTCGCCCACACGCTCTACATCCGCTCCGTGACCGTAGCCGTAGAATTCGTGACCGCTTTCAAGAACTAATTTTTTATTAAACGGTTTCATTACAAATAGATTTATATAATTTATTATTTATTTCTCTCGTAAACAATCTCACCATCAACCATCGTAAGGCAGCACTCACCCCACAGATGCCAGCCCTTAAACGGAGTAGCACGTCCTGCCGACTTAAACTCCTCGGGATTAACATCCCACTCGGCGTTCAAATCAAACACAGCGATATCGGCCGCAGCACCCTCCTCAAGGCCTGCACCCAGCGAGAATATGCGACGTGGAGCCTCGGCCATTACCTCGATACACTTCTCAAGCGATATAATACCCTTACGCACCAAGTGAGTATATACAACGGCAAACGAAGTCTCAAGACCTACAACACCCATTGCACTAAACTCCAATCCGCGCGACTTCTCCTCGGCGGTATGGGGTGCGTGGTCGGTAGCCACAACGTCTATCGTTCCATCCTTCAAACCCTCGACCAGAGCATCGCGGTCGGCAGCCGAACGAATCGGGGGATTCATCTTAAAGCGACCATCCTCCTCGATATCCATATCGCACATCGTAAGGTAATGAGGGCCTGTCTCGCAGCTTATCTTCACACCACGACTTTTAGCCTGACGGATAAGCTCTACGCTCTCTTTGGTTGAGATATGGCAAACGTGATAACGGCAACCCACCTCCTCGGCAATCTTGATATCGCGCTCAATCTGCGCCCACTCACTCTCCGAGCAGATACCTCGATGGCCGTGCTTTGCAGCATACTCGCCATCGTGGATATAACCCTTTCGCAACAGAGCATTCACCTCGCAATGTGCTGCAATAATAGAGTCTGTCTCGACAGCCGCCTGCATAGCCTCACGCATTACAGCATCATCCTGCACGCCGCTACCATCGTCCGAAAAGCCGGCAACCATCGTTGCCAACGACTTAAAATCTACCAGCTCGCGACCATAGCGATTCTTGGTAATTGTAGCATAAGGCACAACCTTAACCACAGCGTCACGATCGATAATATCCTGCTGAATCTTCAGCGTATCGACCGCATCGGGTGCCGGAGCAAGGTTAGGCATCGAGCATACGGTAGTAAAGCCACCATGTGCCGCAGCAGCCGTACCCGTCGCAATAGTCTCCTTCGACGAGAATCCCGGCTCACGCAGATGAACGTGCAAATCAACCAAGCCGGCCGAGATAATCAGCCCGCTACAATCCACAACTCTATCACCCTCCTGTGGCTCAATATTGGCCGCAATGCGCTCAACGACTTTACCCTTTACAGCGACATCGCAACGCTCCGATTTGCCGTGGCGTACTACCACTCCGCCCTTCAGTATTACTCTATATTGCTCCATATCTATACAAAAAAGGCGACTAAATCAGCCGCCAAATATCATCAATAATAAAAAACAGTAACAGAATCTTGTGCAGATGAAACACCAAAGAAAGAGGAACAATTCGCTCGAAAGCAACACTCTCGACCTTCCACCTGTGAACAATTATGCACCTGATGTTTCATATTCTTCTTTGTTTGGGCAAAGATAAGAAAATTTTTCCAATCCTTGCCTAATTCAGGCTTATTTTTACATAGATTTTTTACTCGTCAATTAAAAGACTACGCGCACGCCGAGTTGCATATGCCATCGCGACAGCAAATCACTCGGAGTAAGAGCCGTATTAGAGTACTGATACACAGGCACACCATCCTCCACGCGTACAACCTTCACCGGTTGCTGACGCCATCCCGACACATTGTAATAGCTGCCCCAGTGACGACAAATCATATTGCCAAGATTCATCACATCCAACGACAGTTCGACCCTACGATTAGTCTCTCTACCAAAATAGAAGCCGTGAGCAAAGTGCAAATCCAAGCGATGTTCCATTGGGGTCTGCATAGCATTACGCTCGGCAAACGCTCCACGACGCGATGCGAGATAGCCACTCGACTCAATAAATTCATTCCACTTGGCCATCGAGCCCTCATCGGCAAATCGCATCCTCGAGAGTTCATCCTCGGTAGGGATATACATCAACGACGAACCAAAGACTCCATCGCCATTAAAATCGGCAGTCTCGCCAACGCAGAGCGAGTATCGCTGGCCCGATGTTAGTTGATACACCAAACCGACGGTCACATCAAACAATCGAGCATATCGTTTCTTATAGGTCACTACGGCCGAGAACTTATGCGGCACGTCGTAAGCCGACACAGCCAACTCCTCGTCATTCAGGTCGATAGCATAGCCTCGCGTCCAGTTTGTTGACGAAGAGGTCGAAGGCACATCACACACCGCATAGGCACGCGAAAAGGCATAAGAGGCCGCCACGTGCAAACCAAACGGGAAGGCTTTCGAGACACTTGCAGTCAACGAATAAGAGTATCCACGCGAAGTATTCTCCATATAGTAGATGGCCGAATAATCGTTTGTAACTCGCTCAAATAGAGGATATCCACCCGCTGCAGATTGGCCCTCGGCAGCCGGTACAGCATAAATCATCCCGCCACTACGCTCAATTGCCAAATTCCTAAAACGGACATTCTGCAAGGCTTTGGTATAGAGTGCATCAACCCTTACGACCAAACCATTATTCCACGCATATTCACCCGAAGCACTAACCTTCAGATTCTGCGGATAACGGAACTTTGCATCCATAGCATTGAGCATAAAGCTCGTATTCGAGAGTGTCGTTGGCGAGGGCACGGGCGTAAACGGAGCAGCCGACTCCACAACAGAGCCATCCTCCACGCGACCCATCAGCTTCAAGCCCTTTTGCTCAACACCTGTATTCGAATAGTTGTTCACAACCCAGACAAACGGCACCTGACCCGTAAATACACCAACTCCACCCTGCACATTGAGCGTTCCATTGTCGCAGAGTCTGCGCCATGACAATCCCACACGAGGCGACAAGAGCAGATGCGCACGCGGCACATCGCCAATACGCACACCATAACGTCGCGCCACTTCGCCACCGTTAAACTCCTCGTTAGGTGTCGGAGTATTGAAAATCAGCGGTAGGGTAGCACGCACTCCATAAGTGAGCGTCAGGTTGTGACCCAAATCCCACTTATCTTGGGCATAAACATTAAACTCCGCAGCACGAAAACGCGGCCCCCACGTCGTTGTACCCGTCACCGCAGGGTCGGTGTAGTTATACTCGTACATAGCTGCCATATCGCGTTCGAAATCGGCAACCGAATTGTAGGTATAAGTACCGTAGGCATTTGCCAAATAGCGGTTATGAATGTTGTAAAATTCGTGGTGCATACCAAACGTAAACGAGTGAGCCGAACGCTCCCACACCACATCATCCGACACAATTATAACATTTTGTTTCAGTGCATTAATACCGGCATAGCGATTATTACCAATGTTAATCGTCATCTTCTCGCCAACGCCCGCATTCTTGATTATCACACTCGGGAAATTGCCCTTAACATCGGCCTCTCGGCCATCACCCCCACGCGAATAACCCACACGAAACGTATTATGAAGATTCTCTGCCAAACGCGACTCCAACGTAGCTGCAACATAGTGTGCCGTACTGTAATTTGCATATCCCGAGCCACAAAACATAAACGAGCTAATCGAGTTAGCATACTCCTCGGCACGCGCATCCAGCAGGCTATAACTCAACGATAATCTATTACGCGAATTGATATGCCAATCCAACGTAGCCATTGCCGACACCGAACGTTGCATCACATCACGACGACCCACGCCACCGCCATCATATCCGGTAAGCTGCTTATATCTATCCGAGATTCTACGCAGCTCCGCCTCATCCAACAGCGCGCCATCAAAGCCGGCATAAAACGACGAAGGCGACACCTCGCGATTATACTCGCCACTAACGAAGAAGAACAACTTATCCTTCACAATAGGGCCACCCAGCGTCACACCAAAAATTTGCGTTGTCTGGTCATCCAATTTCTCGCGATTAGCCACATCACGGCCAGCCGTCGAGCCATACATATCCTGATTATTATAATAGGTATAGGCACTACCCGCAAATTCGTTGGTTCCTGACTTGGTAATTGCATTA
This sequence comes from Alistipes sp., assembly GCA_017934845.1. Taxonomy (GTDB): domain Bacteria; phylum Bacteroidota; class Bacteroidia; order Bacteroidales; family Rikenellaceae; genus Alistipes. Next base: position 5,965 of record JAGBIR010000186.1, read on the forward strand.
ATCTCACCACCACCAAAGCCACTCATTCTCACATCGAACGGAGCCACAGCAACCTCAATCTGCGCAATGGCATCCAACGCCACGGGGTTAGCATTCGACAATCCGCCATTTGTTCCCGACGACGAAAGGCCATACATATCGTTATTAGCCATACCATTGACTCTGAAGGCATTATAACGATTTGCCACACCTCCATACGACATTCCGCCCGTCTTTGTAGCCATAGCCTGCGGCGTTAGTCGCACCACATCGTACAGCGAACGCGACACGGTAGGAAGTTGCGTAATGGTCTGCTCATCGAAGCTCTGCGCCACACCCGAATGATGAATCTTTGCCGACTCGACAACCACCTCGCCAAGCGATGTTGCACTCTGTCGCAAAACCACATCCTGACGCGCATTTTCACCCAGCTGCATCACAATTCCATCACGCTGAAAGGTATCGCATCCCAAAAACTCAACCTTGAGCGTATAACCATTGTCGGGACGAATACCATGAATCGCAAAGCGGCCATCGACACCCACAATAGCATAATATGTTGTACCTGTTTTCGAGTGCTTGAGTTCGACAGTAGCACCCGTAAGCCATTCTCCCTCAGTATTTTTCACCGCACCACGCATCGTCGATGAAGTGATTTGTGCTACCACAGTAAAGCACACAAACAAGAGCGATATAAAGAGTAAAATTCGTTTCATACACCAAAAATTAGGCATCTATTTACGATGCAAATCCTTTTTCACTGCAACCTCACCGCACAATTCTCCGGCGAAGATAAAATATCAGTACATCGGCTGCAAATATACTAAAAAAGGAACGGCATTTGAATAAAATATTACTATTTTTGCATAGATTTTCGCATATATGGATGCTATAGTACAATTCCTTGTCGATTGGGGATATATCGGATTATTCATTTCGGCACTTGTTGCCGGAAGTATTCTCCCGTTTAGCTCGGAGGTGGTGTTGACCATCCTCGTGCAGATGGGTGCTGACCCGTGGATATGCGTTGCGGCAGCATCTATCGGCAACACCTTCGGAGGTTTAATATGCTATTGGCTGGGATGGCTCGGTAATCTCGACTGGATAGAACGATGGCTGAAAGTCGATCGCCAAAAACTCGACAGAGTATCCAGTTTCGTCAAACGATATGGCGCGTGGATGGGACTCTTCAGCGTTCTGCCGTGGGTTGGCGAGGCCATAGTCGTGCTACTGGGACTTATGCGCTCGAACGTATATCTTACAACGCTCACTATGTTTATCGGCAAAGCAGCCCGATATATCGCCATAGTATATGCCCTTGCCGGCATCAACGCACTGTTTTAGCCATCTCTCAGGCGCAATAAAAAAGCCTTACGGAGCAGATCCATAAGGCTTAAATTTTTACCTATATTATATATACTCCCTATTGAGCATCAATAAGTGAACGGATGTTCTGGATGAGCATCTGTACTGCAACGGAGTTAAAGCCGCCCTCGGGGATGATGACGTCGGCATACTTCTTCGATGGCTCAACAAACTCCTCGTGCATAGGTTTTACCGTCGAGATATATTGGTCGATAACCGACTCCATACTACGGCCACGCTGGCGAACATCGCGCATAATACGGCGAGCCAAGCGCACATCGGCATCGGTATCGACATAAACCTTGATATCCATCAAATCGCGCAACTCCTTATTCTCGAAAATAAGGATACCATCAACAATAATCACCTTCGACGGTTTGACCGGCACCGTCTCATCCGTACGATTATGATCGACAAACGAATAGACCGGATGCGCAATAGGCACATTACTCTTCAGGGCCTTGATATGCTCAACCATCATATCGGTATCGAAAGCCTGCGGATGGTCGTAGTTCAGACGTGTACGCTCCTCGTAGGTCAACTCCGAATGCTCTTTATAATAGTAGTCGTGACACAACGTCGTAACGTCGTCATTAGCAAATGCCTCTTGCAGCTTACTTACAAGCGTACTCTTACCCGAGCCGCTACCTCCCGCAACTCCAATGATGGTTACTTTCATAGCCTTATAAGATTATTATTTCGGTTAAAATAAAGGCTGCCTTCTATGCAAAGACAGCCCGTAGTGATTTATGCGTCAATATTTGCGTAATGTGCATTCTTCTCGATGAACTCACGACGAGGTGGCACCTCAT
>JAGBIR010000187.1 GCA_017934845.1 Alistipes sp.
AATGCCAATACCATCATCATCAACAATGCCCAGAATTATGGTTTGAGCGATCTGCATCAGCTGCGAGGTCGTGTCGGACGAGGAAATCGTAAGGGCTATTGCTATTTGATTACCCCTCCCGACGATCTGCTTACGAGTGATGCGCGACGACGCTTGCGAGCCATCGAGGAGTTCTCGGATTTGGGATCGGGATTCAATATTGCGATGCAGGATTTGGATATTCGCGGTGCAGGTAATCTGCTGGGTGCCGAGCAGAGTGGATTTATTGCCGATATAGGCTTTGAAACCTATCAAAAGATTATGCGTCAGGCTATTGCGGAGTTGCGTGCCGAGGGCCTTGATGTTGCCGGATTGAGCGAAAAGGAGGCCGAAACGGTTAAGAACGAAAGCTATATCGAGGACTCAATAATCGAGATTGATATGTTGGCTGAGCTGCCCGATAGCTATGTGCGCCAGCCTGCCGAGAAGTTGCGACTGTATCGCGAGTTGGAGTCTATACGCAAGGAGGAGGATTTGGTGGCTTATGCCAATCGATTGGTCGATCGCTTTGGTGTGCTGCCCGAGCCGGCCGAAGGTTTGTTGGATGTGGTAAGATTGCGCTGGGAGGCTGTGCGATTGGGTATGGAGAGAGTGAAGGTGAAGAATGGTTTGATGATTGTGCATTTCGTCGGCGAACAGAACTCTCCCTACTATAAGAGCGACACTTTTATGTCGATGCTTAAAACTATTACTACGCAACCCGACAGATTTGTGCTTAAGCAGCACAATAATCGCCTCGCGATGACCGTTAGAAGGGTGGCCGATCTGAAACAGGCTGTTGCAGTGTTGAGAAGTTTGTAACGTTGGAAAGATGAATTTGATAATCGACATAGGCAATTCGCGGATTAAGGTGGCTGTTGTAGATGGCTCCGAGCAGGTCGAAATATTTGTTTTCGAGCAACTTGAAAAGAGCGATTTACAACGCGTTGCGTCGTTGTATCCCGCTGTCGATAAGGCTATTGTCGCATCGACGGCTCAGCCGACTGCGTTAGTGGCGGAGTGGCTGCGTGAAATGGGACTATATGTGGTCGAAATGAGTGGTTCAACGCCTGTACCATTGCGTAATGGGTATCTTACTCCCGAGACGTTGGGTGTTGACCGTTTGGCGGCAGCTGTCGGAGCTTCACAGATTGTTGAAGGCGACTGCCTGATAGTCGATTTTGGTACGGCTATTACCATCGATTTGGTTGTTGATGGTGAGTTCCGAGGTGGAAATATTTCTCCCGGAATGAGAACTCGTTTTCGTGCTTTGCACGATTACACTTCGCGACTGCCCGAATGTGAGGCGACGGATGAGGTTTTGCCCATCGGCCGAACTACCTCTCAAGCCATCGAACAGGGTGTTATGCAAGGCATAACTTACGAAATTGAGGGCTATATTGACGCTTTTTTGTCGAATAATGTTAAATTATCGATAATTTTTACGGGTGGAGACGCAAAATGTTTTGTTAAAAGAATTAAAAACGCGATATTTGCAAAATGTGATTTAGTGGTTTGCGGATTGAACACAATTTTAGAGTACAATGCAAGGATTAAAGAGCAAAATATTTAGAGCAGTGATAGCCGTTGCGGCATTTGTTTTTGCGATGCCGTCGGAGTTGTCGGCTCAGAACTTTTCGAGTAGTATCAATACCTACTCGCCCTATTCGATGTATGGATTGGGCGAGCTCACTACGCCCGGTAATACGGCAATGCGCGCAATGGGTGGCGTAGGTATTGCTATGTATTCGCCCGGAGTGGTTAATCTGTTGAATCCGGCAGCCTACGGAAATATGAATCGCAAGAGCTTTATTTTCGATTTTGGTGTAGATGCTGGTCACTACCGCAACGAGCAGACAAAATATACGTCGGGTACACCGTCATCTGTCAAGACTGCTTACAACTCGGTAAATTTCCACGAGATTGCCTTCCAGATGCCTTTGGCAAAGAATCTCGGCTTTGGTTTTAGCCTTACGCCTTACAGTAATGTGGGCTACAAGATGTATAAGAGCGATATGTCAAACGAGATTATCGGTAATGTGGGTCGTGTGCTTTATCAGTATGATGGCGAGGGCGATATTACCGAGGTCAAGGCCGGTATCGGCTGGCGCCCTTGGAAGAAGTTGTCTATTGGTGTTGCAGCGTTGTATTATTGGGGTGATATTACCCGAAACTATACTTCGCAGGTATCGAACATTATTACCGGTAGCGGAGCATATTCATCAACAACGGGTGTTGATACTTATACCGTCTCTCGTATGAAGATGCAGGTCGGTATCCAGTGGCACGCAATATTGAATGCAAAGCGTGCATTAAGCTTTGGTGCAACATACGATATTGGCGGTGCGTTGGCTCCCCGATTAACCCAGTCGCTCTATGTGAATAACCTGTTGCAGACTTCGGTGCGTAATAAGGTCGATAAGCGAGCATTACAGCTTCCGTCACAGATTGGTGCAGGTTTCTTCTATCAGAATGCAACGATTCGCTTGGGTGCCGACTATGTATATCAGAATTGGGGCGACGAAAATATTGATTATACCGAGAGCCTTGGCAAGGGTACCGAGGTGGCTTATACCGATACTCATACAATCAAGGTGGGTTTTGAGATTACACCCCGACCTACCGATGTGAGAAACTACCTTAATCGTATAGCTTACCGAGTTGGAGCTCGCGTGGGCGATTATTATCAGACTTTTGGCGGTAGTGCAATTCATCAGATGGCAATTACAGCCGGCTTGGGCTTGCCTATTCGATTGTTTGGTAGATCTACGGTGGATGTAGGTTTTGAATATGGCCGTCGTATGCCCGAGATGGAGACCATCGAGGTCTATGGCGAGAAGGTAGGTATGGTAAATCAGAACTACTTTAAGTTCTCGCTCGGCCTGTCACTCTTTGGTGAGGATCGTTGGTTCCAGCGTTATAAGTTCGATTAGTCCGAATTGGGAAGTGTACAAATGGGACAATAAAATCGGACGGAAAGACGTTATTATATAAAAGTATAAGCGATACAGAATAGAAACAAAATAAATAATTATACTAAAAACCTTAGATTACAATGAAAAGTATCAAACTGATTTTGGTAGCGGCGTTTGCTATTGTTGGCTTGTCGGCTATGGCGCAGGACATTAACTATGATGATACTAAGTATGCAAAGTGGGGTGCGAATGCAGAGGAGCGTAAGGAGATGATGCTCGCAGCGCAGTTCTTGAAGGAGGCGGTTGATAACCGTAACTACAACTTGGCTTCAGGTTACTTGAAGCAGTTGATGGAGAAAGCTCCTGCAGGTTCTGTTAACATCTACACCAGCGCAACAAAACTCTACAAGAACAAGATTAACCGTGCCGAGAACGATGAGGAGAAGGCTCTTTTGGTTGACTCATTGATGTGGGTTTACGAGAAGCGTTTGGAGAACTTTGCAAACCATAAGAAGTATGGTAAGGCTTACATCCTCGACCGTTGGGCTCGCGAGTACCTTAACTACAAGCCCGAGGATCGTGAGGGTATCCGCAACATCTTCAATAAGGCAATGGATGCAAGCGTAGAGGTTAATGGCGCAATGAACCTTGAGTTGGCTGTTATCTACTTCAGCAACCTTAGCGACGATTTCCAGAATGGTTTGGTAGCTGCTGACCTCGTTATCGCAGAGTACGATCGCCTGTCACCTTCGTTCGATGCTGCACAGGGCGATGCTACTCAGTACAAGGATCAGTTCGAGGCTGTATTTGGTACCAGCGGTGCTGCCAGCTGTGAGAACTTGGAGGCTCTCTTCACTAAGAAGTTGGCTGCTACTCCCGATGATGAGGCTGTTTTGAATCAGGCTGTTACTTTGATGTCTCGCGCCGGTTGCGATAGCGATTTCTTCTTCGCTACTGCCGAGAAGCTCTACTCTGTAAAGCCTACTTCAGATATCGCAATCTTCCTTGCACAGGGCTTCCAGAAGCGTGAGGAGTACGACAAGGCGTTGAAGTATTTGCAGGAGTCTTTGGCTGTTGAGTCAGATCCCGCCGAGAAGGAGAAGTTGTATGTTCGTATGGGTATGATCAACTTGGCTACCAAGAACTTTACTGATGCTATGGCAGCTGCAAAGGAGATCAAGAACATCAATGCCGAGAACGGTTTTGCATACTTCATCCTCGGTCAGTGCTACGCTTCATCAGGTAACTGCGGCGAGTTCCGTTGCCAGGCAAGCTACTGGGCTGCTTACGATGCTATGAGCCAGGCTGTATCATTGCTCACTAACGACCCCGCAATTCAGGAGTCAGCACAGACAATGATGAACCACTACCGTCAGGCGTTCCCCACAAAGGAGGAGTGCTTCTTCGC
>JAGBIR010000188.1 GCA_017934845.1 Alistipes sp.
AGCAGACCAGCGACGAGAAACGTCAGGTCTATGAGAGCCGCTACAACGGTGCTGTGCTGGGCGATGAGCGTTGCATCGGCTCATTCGTCTTCCTCTGGGGACAGAAGGAGGAGCGCACGCCGACGTGGTTCAGTATGTTCGTCGAGAGCGAGGTCGAGGGACTGCCGCTTGAGGGTGAGAAGACACCTATGGTGGAGGCTATGCAGCGTGTGTGGAGCGGTCAGGAGCCTAAGGAGACTGCGCCCGTAGTAACGGCAATAGCTATCGACGGCAAACGCCCCGTAGAGAGCCCGACAGTTGGCGCAGGCAAGGCATTCAAGGTCGATGTTACGGCTACGGATCGCGAGCAGAACGAATTGACCTACATCTGGGAGGTGCTGCACGAGGCTACGGTACTCGGCTTTGGCGGATCGTATGAGCCGCGCCCCGAGCGCTATGGCGAGGTATTTACGACCAACACGCCTTCGGCCGAGATTACGATCAGCGACAAGGGTAATTACCGCGTCTATGCCTACGTCAAGGATGGAACGGGATTCGTTTCGACGGTAAATTCGCCCGTGCAGGTGAAGTAGCAACTATTTTAGACCAAATAAAAAGGCGCCCTTGCTGGAGCGCCTTTTTTTGTATTGCTATTGGATAATTATTTCTTCAACAAATACTTGATAAAGAGATAACCGCCGACGATCTGCAACAACATACCGGGGATACCAAGACGGAAATCCTGCATTGCAGCAGCTAAGCTACCAGTCCAAGCCCACTCGAAGATTGAGCCAACGCCCTGATAGAGCAGAACAACACCTGCCAGGAGCGAGAGAGTTACACGGCCTGAGCGTGAAGCAATAGCTGAAGCAGCTACGGCCAGAACGGTTGATTTAACCAAAATCGGAGCCAACACAGCAGCTGCGGGCATACCGAAGAGCAAGTGGTTGATAACGGGCGAGAGAACGGCGGTCATAAGGCCCACCTTCCAGCCATACTTATATGCACCAATGAGCGTAAAGAAATAGATAGGCAACATAATCATACCGCCCTGAGGCACAAGATGGCACAACTGAGGCAGTGCAATGTTACCCAGAATGAACATCGCGGCTGCGATGTAGGTCTTTGTTTCGTTGTAGTTCAACGAGTAAAGTTTAATGCTTGATGTCTGCATAATATTAAAATTTATGTGTTAATTATTCTCATATCTTCTTTCGACCTCGGGCCAATTGACAATTTGCCAAAGGGCTTTAAGATGGTCTCCACGTCGATTTTCGTAATCCAAATAGTAGGCGTGTTCCCACACGTCAAATCCCAGCAGCGGGCAGAGTTCGCGCCTTACGGGGTTCAATCCGTTCTCCTCCTGCAGGATGTAGAGGTTGCCTCCCCTATCGGCTGCCAGCCACACCCATCCCGATCCGAAGAGCGTGCGGCCCGCCTCCTCCATAGCCGTCATAAAATTCTCAACCGAGCCCCAGCGGTGCGTCATTGCTCGTCTGAGTTTTCCCGTTGGTTCACCTCCTCCGTCAGGAGAGAATTGCAGGAAGTAGAGCTCGTGATTGAGCGTCTGCCCTGCGTTGTCCAGCAGCGGTCCTTCGGCCATCAGCACCACATTCTCCAACTCCTCACCCTCCAGCGCCGTTCCCTTAATCAGCCGATTAAGATTATCGACGTAGGCTGTCAGATGCTTGCCGTAATGCAACTCCATTGTTCGGCGGCTAATAACCGGCTCCAACGCATCGAGCGCATAGGGCAATACAATCTGTTTGTAGAACGTTTGTGTGCTCTCATTCAACTCATTCGGCGGGCGACACTGCGCCTCATTGCTTAGGAGGGCAAGCAACAATGTTGTAAAGATAAGTATTTTCATCGTAATAAAGTTAATTTTACGATGCATACCTCTCAAAAATATTGCCTTATTTGTCGTCGGCGAGCATAAATTTTATTTATTTTTCAAGGAGCGGCAAAATCTCTTGCTCGAAAATCGTGCGTTCGATTATACGATAATGGGGCGAATAATGTCGATTGAAACTTTCGCTATGGTGCATTACATACCCTCCGCTATCGAGCAGTTGCTTAATCTCGGCTCGGTCAGCCTCCATATTATCCAACTGAATATTCATCTTCAGAATTACAGTCTCAATCTCAGCCCACTCCTGCTGCCACTCGGCAATAGTCGGCATCACTATTCCGTTTACGCTGCGAACGAATGCATCAAAGAACTTTTCATATGGCACGCGGCCATCGGCTATAACACCCAAATTCACTCTCAAGAAACGCCCCTCGTATCCCGTAGGCTCGTAGTCGGCACCCTCGAACGAGGTGCTTGACGAGAGTTCCGAGCGGAGGTAACGATCCGCCGACGAGCTGTCGGCAATTATGTGTCCCGGGCCGAAACGATCCTGAAAGAAGTTCTTGTATAGGTCTCGCAGGGTCGAATGTGGATAAGTCGCAAGTTGCGTCTCAATGGCCTGATGAATCTTTTGCTCGGTGGATAGCTCTCGGCTGCAGCCCATAAGCAATGAGCAAGCAGTCAATACGATATAGCCAAAAAACTTAACCATTACTTCAATCCTTTGATAAACTCATCTATCAGCGGCAGACACTCCTCTGCTGTTGCGCACTGAGTGCAAAGTTTCTCGACGGGACAGATGTCTGTACCAGCACGGTTGATGATATGCTCAACCAGCAGGCCGAACTCGCACTCGATGCCGTATTGTTGTATCAGCGTATATGCCTTATGGCTTATCACTGCCGCATAGATATATCGAACACCGCCAGCTATCATCAGCGCGGCAGCGCCCTTGCCGACAACCTTATCGGCAAGGCTTGCGCCACGCAGTAATTCAGGCTCGTTGTGCAGAAGTTCGTGTAGATCCTTCACGCCACGCTGGTGGCATAGGCGCAGAGTCTCGCCATTTCGGATCACACACGAGCAACCGCTCGATTGCAGTAGTTCGATCATCTCACTTTGCATATTAGAACTCCTTACGCTGCTTCAAATTCTCTATATAGCGGTCGATGCGCTGCAACTCCTGCGGGATATTGATACGCTGCGGGCAGTGGTGGTTACACTCCTTACAACCCGTACAATGAGCCGCTCCACGCCCCTTCTCGACGGCACGGTCGTAGCCGACAAGGAATGCTCGGCGAGCCTTGACGTAGTTCTCGTCGCGTGAAGAGTTAGAGAGATTACCCTCATTGACACATTTATTATAATGTAGCAACACACCCGGAATATCGACTCCATACGGGCAGGGCATACAATACTTACAGTCGTTACACGGAATCGTGGGATACTGAGCCATCAGGCGAGCTGTCTCGAAGAGGAACTCCTTCTCCTCGGTGGTAAGCTCTACCAGCGGCGCGTATGTGTGGATGTTATCCTGCAAGTGCTCC
>JAGBIR010000189.1 GCA_017934845.1 Alistipes sp.
ACAGCGAACTTGTCCTGCTTGAAAGTTAAGAAACGAATGATACGCTCGTCACGACGGTAGCCGGTCTCGAGCTTCTCGATGAGTGAACCCTCACCCTCGAACTCTACCAGGAAGTAGAAACCGGTGGTCTTCTTCTGAATAGGATAAGCAAGCTTCTTCAAGCCCCAGTTCTCCACATTCACGATCTGACCGCCGTTCTCGGTAATGATGCCCTGGAATTTGTCAGCAACCTCCTTCACCTGTGCGTCTGAAAGGACGGGAGTGACAATGAAAACGGTTTCGTAATTGTTCATAATAAAATTTAATTAAGTGTTTATGTGCTTTTTAGCGGTGCAAAGGTAACAATAAATTCCTGAAAACAAAATTTTTCCTTATTTTTTCGTACCTTTGACATCGCAATTAATATATATAATGTAGTTATGTACCGCAAAATATCGACAGTCGCCGCAATTTTTACAACATTGCTGATACTTATGGCTTTGCAAAAGCCTCTGTTTCTGCTATGGTACGCCGAGCGTGCGGCCGAGGCTTCGATGGCCCAGCTCTTTGACGTTTCGTGGCACGGGCTGCTGCTCGATTCGACCGTTGCGGGTTACCTGACCGTAGTGCCGTGGCTGCTGATGCTTATTACGTTGTTTGTAGCCATCCCCGAAAGGAGGATGCAACGCATTCTGAACGGCTATTTTATCGTCATTTCATTAATCGTGTCGCTGCTTGTGGCCGTTGATATGGGACTCTTTCGCCATTGGGGATTTCGCCTTGATGCTACAATCCTACCCTACCTCAAGACGCCCGAGGAGGCTGCAGCAAGTGTCACATGGAGCGATTTGTGGCCCACGGTTTTGCTCTTTATAGGCTACGCCGCATTGATGATATTGGCGTTGCGCCCGACAGCAAAATTATATCGAGCAGAGCGGCCCTCGCCGATGCGTCGCTTCAGTGCATTGATTTCGATGCTGTTTGTTGGCGGACTGCTCTTCCTTGCTATTCGCGGCGGAACGGGTACGGCACCGGCCAATGTCAGCAAGGTATATTTCAGCGACAATATGTTCCTGAATCAGGCGGCAACCAACCCCGTATTCTCGTTCCTCTCGTCGGCTACACGCTCCGAGCTTAAAGATGGCGACTACCGCTACTTCTCCGACGAGGAGTGCGCTGCGATTGTAGGCTCAATGCAAAGCGAGGCCACAAACAGCGCAGCACATCTTACCACACAACGCCCTAATGTTGTATTGATTATTCTGGAGAGTATAGGCCGAACGGTTACCGACGAGGTTGTGGATGGTCGCGAGGTTACGCCCAACATAAACCGCTTGCGCGAGGAGGGCATCTGGTTTGAGAATATATATGCCAACTCCTACCGTACCGATCGAGGTACCGTAGCAATCATGAGCGGCTACCCCACTCACCCCAAGGCCTCGGTTATGAAGTATCCGCAGAAGGCTCACACCCTGCCGTCGATTGCCCGCCAACTGAAGGGTGCAGGCTATGCGACATCGTTTACCTATGGCGGAGATGCAAATTTCACCAACACAATATCCTATCTCTACGGCACAGGTGTAGAGCAGGTTATCGACGAACGTACCCTCTCGTTCCCCGTTGAACGCGACACAAAATGGGGCTACGACGACGATTTGGTTTGCCAATATTTTGCCGACAAGGTGTTACAGATGGCCGCACAGCCCGCGCCATTCTTCGCTACACTGCTTACCCTCTCGTCACACGAGCCGTTTGAGGTGCCGTACGATGCTTTCGAGAATAAGATTCTCAACGCCGCAGCCTTCACCGACCATCACGTCGGCAAGATGATCGATAGCTGGCGCAACAGCGAGGCGTGGGAAAATATGCTCGTAATCCTAATCGCCGACCACGGCATGCCCTATCCCGAAACGGTTACCATTGGCGACGAGGTACGTCAACGCATCCCTATGATATGGTGTGGCGGAGCTATAAAAGAGCCCTTCACGTGCGATTCATTTGCTTCGCAGGCCGACCTTGCAGCGACGCTGCTCAATCAGATGGGTCTTGCGACCGACGGCTTTGATTTCAGCCGCGATATTTTCAACACCGGAATAGAGCATTTCGGATTCTACACCTATAACAATGGCTTCGGGGTAGCCTCACCAGATGGTTTTCTGCGACACGACTGCACACGCGATGCACGCGTAGAGAGTCGCGGCGAGGAGGAGCTTACCGAAGAGTTTACACAACGAGGTAAAGCCATCGTGCAGAGCCTCCATAACGACATTATAAAGAGATGATAGAGCGATTTTTCAGAGATATTGCCATAGCCATTATCGGGGCATTTTTGCTTGTGGGTTGCAATGCAGGCAGGGAGAGCTTCGACGTAAGCCGTTTTACCGAAGAGGTTTACACGCCCATCTATGCAAAAGGTTTCACCATTCGCCATAGCGCAGAGGATGGAGCAACACTTATCACGGTGCAAAACCCGTGGCAGGGTGCCGAAGGCGTCGAAAAGATGTTACTGATAGACCCTCGCGGCAAGTTCAGCACAGTCACCAATGCCAACCTGCAACGTATCGAGGGCGAGGCCGCACGCATCGTCTGCCTATCGTCAAGCCATATCGCAATGCTCGATGCTCTCGGCCAGACCGAGCGCGTAGTGGGAGTGTCGGGAATTGATTTTATAACTAACGACTACATAGTGAAAAATCGCGACCGGATTGGCGATGTTGGTTACGACAATAATATGAATTATGAGCTGTTGATTGCTCTCGATGCCGACATAGTATTGCTCTATGGCGTGAAGGCCGAAAACAGCATCGAACGTAAGTTGTACGAGCTGGGTATTCCATATCTCTACATTGGCGAGTATGTCGAGCAGTCGCCTTTGGGCAAGGCCGAGTGGTTGATTACCGTAGCCGAGATTACCGGACAGCGCACAGAGGGCATCGCCCAATTCAAGCTCATCGAGCAGAATTACAACTCGCTCCTCGAGCGTGTCGCGCAACACATAGCCAACCAACCTCGTCCCCGCGTAATGATCAACACACCCTATCGCGACTCGTGGGTGCTGCCACCACAGCATAGCTACATCACAACACTCGTAAGCGATGCCGGCGGCGATTGCTACACCTCGCCCGGCAATGGAACAGCATCACAGCCTATCGATATCGAGCAGGCTTTAATCTACACCGAGAGTGCCGACCTTTGGATTAATGTCGGAGGTTGTAACTCACTCCGCGAACTAACCGACCAGAATCCTCGCTTTGCGGCAACGGCAGTCGTTACCAAAGGGCTGGTATATAACAATAATGCCCGCCGTACGCCGCAAGGTGGCTCGGACTTTTGGGAGAGCGGCGTCGTGCGCCCCGACCTTATACTTAAGGATTTGACTACAATATTTCATCCCGACGTTATGGGCGAGGAGCATACATTATATTATTATAAACAGTTGAAATAATGTCAAAACGCAATACCATACTATTCTGGATTCTCGCCATCGGCATACTACTCCTCTTCGCCATCGATATGGGCGTAGGGTCGGTAGATATTACACCGAGCGATATATGGGCAACACTCTTTGGCAATGCAAGCGATCAGATAAAGTCGAAAATCATCATCGACATCCGCCTTACAAAGGCCATAGTCGCTATTTTGGCAGGTGCGGCACTCTCGGTGAGCGGCCTGCAGATGCAGACCCTGTTCCGCAACCCGCTGGCAGGCCCTTATGTGCTTGGTGTCAGTTCGGGAGCGAGTCTTGGTGTTGCAATTTTCATTCTCGGCGCGCCACTTCTCGGACTTGGCGGAAAGTCACTCCTCTCGTCGATAGGCGTAGCCGGCGCAGCGTGGATAGGCGCAGCCTCGATATTGGCTATGGTGGCATCGGTAAGCCGTCGCATTAAGGATATTATGGTTATTCTTATCCTCGGTATGATGGTCAGCTCGGCCGTAAGTGCTATTGTGCAGGTGCTGCAATATATGAGTCACGAGGAGGCTCTGAAGAGTTTCATTGTATGGACAATGGGGTCGTTGGGAGATGTCACACTCTCGCAACTGTGGTTAGTTGCCGCGGCCGTTATCGCAGGACTTGTAATATCGATTTCGGTTATAAAACCGCTTAATCTGCTACTGCTTGGCGAAGCGTATGCCCACACAATGGGCCTCAACATCGAGCGCACGAGAATGTTGATTCTGCTCTCGACGACACTCTTGGCGGGTACTATAACAGCCTTCTGCGGCCCAATTGGCTTTATCGGCCTTGCAATACCTCACGTTGCCCGCATACTGTTCCACGATGCCGACCATCGTACGCTGATGCCGGCCGCAGCAATGACTGGTGCCGTAGCACTGCTCATTTGCGACATCATCTCGAAGATGCTTATCCTGCCCATCAACACCATCACCGCCCTGCTCGGTATTCCGATTGTTATTTGGGTTGTAATTCGTCAAAAGAATATTGTATAACTATGATACGATTCGAAACGCTCACACTCGGTTACGGCAACCGCACACTTATAAAGGAGCTGTCGGGGCAGATCAACGGCGGCGCGCTTACGGCCTTGGTAGGTCGCAACGGCACAGGAAAGAGTACTCTGCTGCGCGCCATAGCCGGCATAGGCCAGCCATACAGCGGCAAGATTATGCTCGCGGGCCAGGATATTCAGACAATGTCGCCCGCATCGCTCTCCACGACGATCTCGTTCGTTACGACCGACAAGGTTCGCATCGCCAACCTCCGCTCGCGCGATGTTGTTGCGTTGGGACGTGCGCCCTACACCAATTGGATAGGCCGAATGCAGGCGTTGGATCGTAAAATTGTCGATGAGGCGTTGGCTTCGGTCGGGATGAGCGACTATGCCGACAAGACGATGGATCAAATGTCGGATGGCGAGTGTCAGCGCATAATGATTGCCCGCGCTCTGGCACAGCAGACGCCCATAATACTTTTGGACGAGCCGACAGCTTTTTTGGATATGCCCAACCGCTATGAGCTCTGTTCGCTGCTCAGCCGCTTGGCTCACGACGAGCATAAGTGCATAGTTTTTTCGACACACGAGCTGGATATTGCCCTCGAGCTGTGCGATGCCGTCGCGCTTATCGCCCCACCGCAGGTGCATATCCTCCCTACCGACGAGATGATACAGAGCGGCCACATCGAACGCCTATTCTCGAGTGACATCATATCGTTCAATCCGGCGACAAGAACGGTAAAAGTGAAGGGACGATAGATCCCCGCGGACACTTGATAGAATATTCGCCACCGCCAACTCCACAACTTGCTGAATATGTGTGATTAGTAATTTCGCCACAGCCCTTTTTGATAGATTATAACCGATGCAAAATACCGCTATTCCATAAGCTTTGCGCTACCTTTGTATCAAACAAAACCACTAAAAACAGAAGATTATGGATGCTAAAAATTTCATCGATTTATTGCGCCGATACACCTTCGCGCGCCTTCGTTTCGTTAACGTTAAATTGTGGGGCAACCAGCGCATAGGCTACTATCGCGAGTTCTCGGCCGACGACATCATCGGTCTGATTAATGATTTCAATCGGCTCTCTACACCCCAGCGCGGCACAACCAGCACCGACCATAGCGCAACCGCTACGCCCGAGAAGGAGCTATTCCGCGCGGGCAGCAACTACGCCATCCTCACGCGCCTGTGCTATCAATACTATATCTACGAGGGTAGCGACCGCCTGCAAAAGAAGATCATAGCCGAGGTCGAGGAGATTATCGACGAACTGCGCAACGATGCCGATGCGCACGCCGAGTTCGAGGCACTTCTCAACAGCCAGCATAACGACATTATGCGCCGTTTCCGCGCCGCGCACCCCTCACTCAAGGAGAAGGATTTTCGCCTGTACGCCTACCTTACGGCCGGCCTTTCGGCTACCACCATCGCCGTGCTGCTCGGCAAAGAGAAGTCGGTCGTCTATAACCGCATCTCCCGCCTGAAAAAGTCCATCAACGACGACTTCCGCCTGCCGTAAGAGACTGTGAATCAGCGGCGGTCGTGGCCGCAAATCATACTCAACACTTCGGCAAAAATGCCTATAAAGCATAAAATACCAAACAACATAGCTCACGATTTTAAGGTTTATGCCACAAAAGTAGAGCTACGGAGTGACAATTTATGACACAAAAAAATGCCTACTCTTTATTAAGGAGTAGGCATTGATATAATCGATAGAAAATACCCTACAACTTCTCGCCAAAGGCCAAATCTCCCGCATCGCCAATACCCGGCACGATGTAAGAGCGCGACGTAAGTTCGGCATCGACGGCACAAACCCACAGCGTAGTTGTCTTCGACGGCATATTCTTAATGGCATAATCCACACCCTGCTCCGAAGCGATAACCGATGCAACGTGGGTATGAGCCGGCTGGCCACACTTCTCGACCAACGCATTATAGACCATCACGAGTGATGCGCCCGTAGCCAGCATCGGGTCAACAAGCAGCAGCGTTTTACCCTCCAGATTGCACGACGAGATATACTCCACCTTGATTGTAAACTTACCACCCTTGCTACTCTTGCGATAGGCCGACACGAAGGCATTCTGCGCATCGTCGAAGTAGTTCAAAAAGCCCTGATGCAACGGCAAGCCTGCACGCAGAATCGTTGCAATGACTATATTATCGTCGATCATCTCGACAGCAGCCTCGCCAAGCGGTGTGCTTACCACCTTGGTACGATAGGTCATCGTCTTTGAAATCTCGTAGCTCATAATCTCGCCAATACGCTCCAAGTTACGGCGGAATCGCATAGAGTCGCCCTGCACGTTTTTGTCGCGAATCTCGGCAAGAAACTTATTGAGAATTGTATTCTCCTTATTCAGAATGTGAATCATTGCGGTATGATGTTTTAGGTTTATTGGCTAATAGAGGAAGTTGTTAAACGGATAGCGTCCTGCGTGTATCTCACGAACCATACCATAGAGGTCTGTACGCAACTTCTCGATATTGAGTCGCTCGGCTGCCGATATAAAGATACAGGGAGTGTTAGCCTTGGCAATCCAGCTCTTCTTAAGATCCTCCAACGACATATTTCGCTTTGTAGCAGGCGTAAGGTCATCCTCGTCCTTCTTGATGTAGGTATAAGCATCAATCTTGTTAAATACCAGATACACAGGCTTATCGCCCGCGCCAATATCGCGCAAAGTCTGCTTCACAACATCAATCTGCTCCTCGAAATTGGGGTGCGAGATATCGACAACGTGAATCAGCAAATCGGCCTCGCGCACCTCGTCGAGTGTAGATTTGAACGACTCGATAAGTTCGGTAGGCAATTTACGGATAAAACCTACGGTATCCGAGAGCAGGAACGGCAGATTATCGAACACCACTTTACGCACCGTAGTATCCAGCGTCGCAAAGAGTTTATTCTCGGCAAAAACCTCGCTCTTCGACACCAGATTCATCAACGTCGATTTGCCGACATTGGTATAGCCAACCAACGCCACGCGCACCATCGAGCCACGATTTGAACGCTGAACGGCCATCTGGCGGTCGATCTTCGTAAGCTCCTCCTTCAGTTTCGATATGCGGTTACGCACAATACGGCGGTCGGTCTCGATCTCGCGCTCACCGGCTCCACCACGCGTACCCGTACCTCCTCGCTGACGCTCAAGGTGGGTCCACATACCTGCCAAGCGGGGCAGCATATACTCATACTGCGCCAGCTGCACCTGCGTCTTTGCATAGGCAGTACGCGCGCGCGACATAAATATATCGAGAATAAGGCGTGTACGATCCAATAGTCGGCACGGCATAACCTTCTCGATATTACGCGTTTGCGAAGGCGAAAGCTCATCGTCGAAGATTACCACATCGATCTCGTTTTCGGCACAATAGGCGGCAATCTCCTCCAACTTTCCGGGGCCCACATAGATGCGTGACGAGGGTTGCGGCAGGCGTTGAGTGAAGCGGCGTACGGTAACAATATCGGCTGTTTCAGCCAAAAACTCCAGTTCCGCGAGGAACTCCTCGGCCTGCTCGACGCTCTGCGAGTCGCGTATAACAGCCACTACCACAGCGCGTTGGCGCACATCTTCAACTTCGACTTCTTGCTTGGGATTATTTTCGGTTTTAACTTTTGACATAGGGATAAAAAAAAAGTATCCCGCCAATAAACATAGCGGGACACTTATATTTAATATTAGTTACGAATCTGGAACGCAACGGGCAAAGTAAAGCGTACGCGCACGGGCTGGTTACGCTGCTTACCGGGCTCCCACTTCGGTGAAGTATTCAATACACGGATAGCCTCCTCAGAGAGTGAGCGGTCGGGTGACTGCATAACCTCGATGTTTGTAAGAGTACCATCCTTCTCGATAACGAAAGTCAAAGTTACACGACCAGAGATACCGTTCTCCTGAGCGATCTGGGGATAGCGAAGACGCTTCTGTACCCACTCACGGAACTTCATAAGATCACCACCCTGGAAAGTAGGCATCTTCTCAGCCTTGATGATCGGGGTATCCTCCTCGATCTCCTCCTCCTCCATTACAACGTAGTTAACGTCCATATCAAGACCATCTACGAACTCCTCGAAAGAGATATCGGTCTTAACCTCGGTGTCGTTGGTTACGATGTCCAAGATGTCGTTGTAAACCTTGATCTCAACCTTCTGGGGGGGGGCGGGTGGCTTAAGCTCGTTACGAGTAATCTCAACGATCTCCTCCTCCACAATAACAACCTCCTGCTCTACCGCCTCAATACGATACTCCTTTGGAGCATACTTGAAAGCGGCAACCACGATCAACAATGAGATGATCAAGCCAATCTCAAGGAACAGACCTTTACGGTTCTGAAGATCTGCCTTCGGTGATTTTTTAATTTCCATACTAAAATTTTTATTTTTTCAATTTATATCGTCCTCTTATAGCCATTCCGGACTGCGACCATCCATTAAAATCTTGCGCAACCCGTTAGTCTTCATCACATTCCAAGCGCGACCACGCGACCATTGCCATTGGCAAAACCCCGCATCTGCCTGAATACCAGCTACATAAACGTTTTACGCCCATCTATGCACCCTGATCCTTTGGCAAATATAATCATAAAATTTCAAAAAAGAGACTATAAACAAGAAAAATCTACAATTTTTTTTTACTTTTGTTGCCGTAGTAACTATTTTCTATGTCACAAACAGAGAAACAACCCCTCTATGGAATGACGTTGGCGCAGCTGCAAGAGGTGTGCCAACAGCAGAATCTTCCTCGTTTTACGGCGAAGCAGATAGCCCGTTGGCTCTATGTCAAACGAGTAAGCGACATCGAGCAGATGACCGATCTTTCGAAGGCGGCACGTCAAGCGCTGAGCGAGCAATACGAGCTCGGGCTGGAGAGTCCTTTGCGCGAAAGCATATCGGTTGATGGAACAAAAAAATATCTGTTCCGCACCCATCAGGGCCACTTTATCGAGTCGGCCTACATACCCGATGGTGAGCGCGCTACGTTGTGCGTATCGTCGCAGGCCGGATGCCGTATGGGTTGTCGTTTTTGCGCCACTGCACGACAGGGACTTCAGCACTCGCTCACTGCCGGTGAGATTATAAACCAGATATTCTCGATCCCCGACAGCGAACGACTGACAAACCTCGTGTTTATGGGTATGGGTGAGCCGCTCGACAACATCGAGAACGTGTTGAATGCCATCGAGATTCTTACCGCGCCGTGGGGTATGGCGTGGTCGCCTACGCGCATCACACTCTCGACGGCAGGCGTAGCAAAGGAGCTGGAACGATTCCTCAACTCAACGAAGGTTCATTTGGCCGTTAGTCTGCACAACCCCTTCCCCGAGGAGCGCAAAGAGATTATGCCCATCGAGAAGGCTTATTCGATTCGAGAGGTTGCCGACATACTGCGCCGCTACGACTTTACGGGGCAGCGTCGCGTATCGTTCGAGTATATCGTGATGGAGGGCTTGAACGACTCTCCGGCACACATCAAGGAGTTGTGTCGATTGCTGGATGGTATAAAGTGCCGCATCAACCTGATTCGATTCCACAAAATTCCCGATTCACCCTATTTCTCGCCTTGCGACGAGAAGATGATTCGTTTCCGCGACACATTGACTGCCAAGGGAATACAGACTACAATCCGAGCCTCGCGCGGCGAGGACATTCAGGCCGCCTGCGGTCTGCTCTCTACGGCCGAAAAGAGTAAAAAACAGGAGTAAAAATGATAGCGATTATTGAAAAATATTTTCCCGATTTGAGTCAGCAGCAGAAGGAGCAATTTCGCGCTTTGTATGACCTGTATGCCGATTGGAATTCAAAGATAAACGTCGTCTCGCGCAAGGATTTCGACCAGCTCTACGTACGCCACATCCTGCACTCGCTTGCCATCGCAAAGGTCTGCAATTTTGAGGCGGGCGCACGCATCCTCGACGTTGGTTGCGGAGGAGGTTTTCCGAGTGTTCCGCTGGCGATTATGTTCCCCGAGGCACATATCGTCGCGGCCGACTCGATAGGAAAGAAAATCACCGTCGTAAAGGGCATTTGCGAGGGTGCTGGAATAAAAAATATCGACGCTCGCAACACTCGCGTGGAGCAGATTACCGAAAAATTCGACTATGTGGTGTCGCGTGCCGTCACAGAGATGCCGACCTTCGTAAAATGGATATGGGGGAAGATTGAGCGCGGCCAAAAGGGCTCGCTTGCTAATGGCATTCTCTACCTGAAGGGTGGAGATTTAACCGAAGAACTTGCCGCAACCAAGATGCCGTGGCAGGAGTTCCCGATTTCGGAGTTTTTCGAAGAGGAGTTTTTCGAGACCAAGAAGGTCGTTTACACCAAGAAATAGAGAAGAGGCTGTACGACAAGCGTAAATAACCCCCAAAAGTTTGGATAAAAAACTTTTTGGGGGTTATTTAGTTATGAGAACTTTTATCTCTTACCGGAATTCTTTACTATTTTACTTTTTCAACGTGTTGCACAGGCTCGTTGGAGTAATCGATGGGCGAATTCTTGCGCAAATCGTTAATCAACATATCGGTCACAAGAACGCCCTCTGTAATAACATCCTCAGCCTCGAGCGATTGATAAGTAGAGTACATATAGTCACCCATAGCTACGCTATACGTTCTACCCTCATCAAGCCCTTCGAACTTCACATCGACAGCCTCGCCCGCGGCGTCAGTCAAAATAGTGTAAGGAATATTCGAAAAGAGATCGACACGATGCGACTCCTTAGGGTTATCGGTATCGTTATACTTCGCAATAATCATCTGACGAAGTTGCTGTGGTGTCATCCTCATTGTATAGACTGTTGACGAGAATGGCTCCATACTGTAGATGTCGGCCGTACTAATCTGCTTCGATGGCATATGATCGAAACGTATTCCGCCTCGATGATACAGAGCAATATCCACACCCATATCGCGCTTAAACACATCGACAACCCAAGCCGCAAGGCCCACACGATTAAGCAACTCTCGACTCTCGCCAAGCGGTGCGCTCAATGCCTCGTTGGCATACAATCGCTCTACCCACTCGGTATAGAACGTATCGGGCTCGTAATCAGCCAACGGAACGATATCATAGTCAATGCTCTTAATCTTCGTTCCCTTCATCGTAACACGCGTCACACCCACGCGTTTGCAATTATTTGCCGACTGGCCAAGCAACGTATTGCCGATAAGCGTATCGACCAGATTATGGGTATGACCGCATAAAATCAAGTCATAATCGTCGCACTCGTCTGCCAGCACGCGATCAATATTGTCACCCATGTGCGACAGCAAGACCAACACATCGCACTTGTCGCGCAACTCTGCACCATAAACAGCTGCAGTTTCGCGCGGGTCGGGGAAGGTAAGGCCCACAAAGCTCTCATCCTTACCCGCAGGATGGTTATTGTGATCGTAGTTGGTCACGACTCCCACAACGCCGATTTTCACACCCTTGCGATTATAGATCTTATAGGGAGCAGGTTGCGGGAAAGTAATGGTGTCACTCAAGCAGTTAGCACACACGATATCGAACTCTGCCAAGCCGTTCATATAACCCAGATAGGCCTGACCGCTGTCAAATTCGTGATTTCCCAACGTTGCGACATCATAACCCAAACGGTTCATCATATCGATAATCGGACGACGAGGCTCCTCGGCCATATCGACATAAGCATTACCCGTCCAGCGATCACCAGAATCAACCAACAAAGTCGTTACCGTATCGCGGCAAGCCGCTACGGCCGTTGCCAATTTTGGAAAATTATCCACCTTGGCGTGCATATCCGTAGTTGAGATAATTACAAAGCTACGCTCCGAGATATGTCGCTCCCAAACCTTATAGGCAGCAAATACCACTACCAATGCAACAACGAGTAAAGTGATTTTTTTCATAATCTTCCATTTTAATTATCTAACATTGAACCATATTTACCACAAAAGACAATATTTTTCGCTCGACAGACACTATTTTATTTTTTACGAGTTCAAAGTTACAAATAAATTAATTATCTTTACACACCTTAATGATGGTTTTATGTGGGAAAAAGTAAAAGTTTTTTGCGAGAACACCTCTTCGACAATAGAGGTGGAGATGGGTACATCGCTACTCGAGTTGCAGAGCATGCTGAATATATCGGGGCCTTACCCAATGCTGGCGGCCTATATCAACAACCGTCTCAAAGAACTTAACTACAAGATTTTCAAACCGATGACGGTGCGTTTTATCGACATTACGCACTTCGAAGGCTATCGCGTCTATCAACGCACCATCTCGTTTATTCTGCAAAAAGCCGTATGGTCGCTGCGTCCTGAGACTAAATTCTACATTCGTCACACCGTCGGCCGAGGCTTCTATTGCGAATTTGCCGATGGTGTACCTACCGATATGCAGTTGGGTACACTGCGCCAACGTATGCAGGAGATTATCGATGCGCGCTATCCAATTAGCCGCCACAGACTGCTTACATCCGAGATAAACGGCATTTACGAGAAGTTTGGCTTCGACGACAAGATTGCCCTGCTCAATACGCGCAAACGCCTCTACAGCGATATGTATCAGCTGGACGATATGGTCGGTTACTTCTATGGCGCACTAACGCCAGATACGGGCTACATCCATCTGTTTGATATTCGCCAATACTACAACGGCTTTTATGTTGCCCTGCCATCGCGCCTTGACCCCAACAAACTCGACTTCAACGTACACTGGGACAAGATGCTCGATGTATTCCACGAATACCATCAGTGGGTTGACATCATGGGCGTACCTACCGTAGGACAGCTCAACGACAAAATCCTCAAGGGCGAGTCGAGCGACCTTATAAAGATTGCCGAGGCCTTCCACGAGAAGAAAATTGCATCGATTGCCGATCAGATTTTCGAGGCTCACCGCTCTCGCGGAGTGCGTATGGCTCTGATTTCGGGCCCCTCGTCGAGCGGAAAGACCACGACATCGAAACGCTTGGGCATACAGTTGCGCATCTTGGGACTTGACCCCGTACTCATATCGCTCGACGACTACTTTGTAGATCGCGACAAGACTCCGCGCGACGAGAATGGTGACTATGACTTCGAGGCTCTGGAGGCTATCGATTTGGAGTTGCTCAACAGCGACTTGAAGCGTCTTACAGCAGGCGAGAGCGTAGAGGTACCACGCTACGACTTTATATCGGGTACGCGCAAATGGCATGAGAATCCGCTCAAGCTCAACGAGAACTCAATACTCATTATGGAAGGCATCCATGGCCTTAACCCGCGCCTTACTCCCAGCATACCGCGCGACAAGAAGTTCTGCATCTATGTTTCGTGCCTTA
This sequence comes from Alistipes sp., assembly GCA_017934845.1. Classification (GTDB taxonomy): domain Bacteria; phylum Bacteroidota; class Bacteroidia; order Bacteroidales; family Rikenellaceae; genus Alistipes. Next base: position 13,742 of record JAGBIR010000189.1, read on the forward strand.
CGTCGGTTACGATGGACAACCTCTCGCGCATTGCCACAACCGATAATCGCCTTTTGCGACGCATCACTCGCGACTATGCAACACGCGGCAGCAACGCACTCGCTACGCTGCAACGCTGGCCGAGCGTACGCCGAGGCGAGGAGAAGCATATCTTCCCCTATCAGGAGGAGGCCGACGTTATGTTCAACTCGTCGCTCTTCTACGAAATTTGCGTCTTGCGCCAAAAGGTGGAGCCTATCCTGCGCGAGGTACCCGACACCGAGCCTGAATATGGCGAGGCACGCCGACTGCTGAAGTTCCTCGACAACTTCACTCCTATCGCGCCCGACGAGATACCACACACCTCTATCCTGCGCGAATTTATCGGCGGTAGCAGTTTTAAGTATTAAACCTTCATAAAAACAGATAAAATGATACTCACAACCACGCCCACCATAGAGGGCAGAACAATCGTCGAATACAAAGGCGTTATCTTTGGAGAAGTAATCGTAGGAGTGAACTTCCTGAAAGATTTTGCGGCAAGCATTCGCGATCTTATCGGAGGACGCTCAAACACCTATGAGCAAGAGCTTGTCGAGGCTCGCCAGACAGCTATGGAGGAGTTGAAGGCACGCGCAATAGCAATGGGTGCCGATGCCGTCGTAGGGATAGATATCGACTACGAGGTATTGGGACAAAACGGTGGTATGCTGATGGTTACAGCATCGGGTACAGCCGTAAAACTTGGATATTAATTATACAAATTAAACTATAAAAACCTAACAACGATGTTTGACAAATTTTTAACACGCCACATTGGCGTTACCAACCAGAAAGATCTTCAGGAGATGTTGAAGGTCATCGGTGTGGAGTCTGTCGAGGAGCTTATCTCACAGGTTATTCCCGCCTCAATCCGCCTAAAGAAGCCTATCGCACTGCCTACCGAGGGTATGAGCGAGTATGAGTTCGCGGCCCACGTAGCTTCGTTGGCTGCAAAGAACCGCCGCCTGCGCTCGTTTATCGGTATGGGCTTTTATCCCGCAGCTGTACCTGCCGTTGTCAGCCGCAACGTATTCGAGAATCCTGCGTGGTACACATCTTACACTCCCTATCAGGCCGAGATTTCACAAGGCCGCTTGGAGGCACTCTTGAACTTCCAGACAGCTATTCTCTCGCTCACGGGTATGCAGATCGCCAACTGCTCGCTTCTTGATGAGGCTACGGCCGC
>JAGBIR010000190.1 GCA_017934845.1 Alistipes sp.
GAGCGTAATGGCGGAAATATTACGGTCAATGTTACGGAGCATATCGACGACGAGATTCGTCAAATGCCTGCCATCGCAGAAAAGGTTGCGCTGGGAGCTACCTTGCCCCATTTGAAGGGTTGTTATTTCTTCTGTAAGGGTACAAACAAACGTATGCGTGATTTGGCACGTCGTCCTATGGAGAATGGCTCGTTTATCCGCATCGCCGATGATTGCGCTCATTATGAGATAATCGCCGATAATCCGGTAAAGCCCACGTCGGAACTTCCGTCTCACTTGGCTATGCATAACTATCTGCTCGGCAAGGGGTTGAATTATAAAGCAGCACTGCACACCCACCCCATTGAGTTGGTTGCAATGTCGCACAGCGATAAGTTCTTGGAGAAGGATGTACTAACCAACTTGTTGTGGAGTATGATTCCCGAAACAAAGGCATTTTGCCCGCGTGGATTGGGTATTGTAAGGTATGAGTTACCCGGATCGCAGGCGTTGGCCGATGCGACTATCGCCCAGCTGGATGATTACGACGTTACGCTGTGGGAGAAACATGGTGTGTGTGCTGTCGGATGCGATATTATGGAGGCGTTTGACCAGGTTGATGTGCTGAATAAATCGGCTCAAATCTATATCAATGCCAAGTGTATGGGTTACGAGCCTGACGGTATGTCGCAAGAGCAGATGCGTGAAATGTCGGTGGCATTTAATTTGCCGAAATAAGAAAAATAGAGAGAATTTTGCAATAATAAATTTAGTAATAAATAACATTAGCAGATTCAAAGTTAAACCATCCGGCGCAATATATGTGATATTAAGTGCGTCGGAAAGATAATAAGGAAAAATGAACGGAATGCAACTTCCAGAGGTGCGATTTCACTACCTTATTCCTAATAAGACGGATGAGTTGTATGGTTGCACAGTAAGTACAGTCGGAATGCAGGCAATTTCGCCCGAAGAGGATTATCCTTCGAAGGATCATCCTGCCGGCTATATGTTTAATCCGGCACGAGGCCGAGTGTTGCAGGAGTATCAGCTACTCTATATAGTTAAGGGTAAGGGTGTATTCTCGACAGCAGGTGGTAATCACGAAATAGTTAAAGGTACCGTGATTCTATTGCGACCGGGCGAGTGGCACACCTATAAACCCATTAAAGAGGTTGGATGGAGCGAGTATTTTATTGGCTTCAGCGGCAAGATGGTAGAGAAGGCTATCGATATGATGTTTTCTAAGGATGAATCGGTGTTTAACTTGGGGCCGAATCACGAGTTAGTCGATTTGTATCAGCACGCCATCGATGTGGCATCGACGGATCGTCCGGCAGCTCAACAGCTGTTGAGTGGTATGGTCTTGCATATGCTTGGCATTGTTAATTTTACGGCGCGTAATGAGTCTGTTTCGACTGATAGGTTGGATCAGATTATCGAGCAGGCAAAGACTATAATGCAGGAGAATGTGTTGCAGAATGTCGATCTGGAGGCGTTGGCCGAGCAGTTGAATATAAGCTACTCGTGGTTCCGTAAGATATTTCGCGATTATACAGGCCACCCGCCAGCAAAGTACTTTATGCTGGTGAAGTTGCGTCACGCGCAATATCTGCTGGCGAATACGCAGGAGTCGATTAAGGAGATTGCATTTTCGTTAGGCTTTAAGTCAACCGAGCATTTTTATACGACATTCAAGCGAGTGACGGGCTATACGCCTAATCTATATCGTAAACTATCTACGCCCGATAAGCGCATCGAGTTGTAGTGGTTGCGGGGGTGAATGAATTTTGTTGAGCGAGAGTTTCGGAGCGAAGTCCGTTACTCTCGTTTTTTGTTAAATATGCAAATTTTATGGATTTATTTGTCGGTTTTATGAGGATTTATTTCTAAAAAATCACTACATTTGTACGATTGCTTGATTGATAAAACATGGAGAGAAATCATAGAGTTGTAGAGCTTACGGATGTGTCCGTGTATCATACCGATGGCGCGTCGCGCAGGATAAAACCTGACGATGAATTGGTGTTGTCGGATGTAAATCTTACGGTACGAGAGGGCGAAATTGTCTATTTTATCGGGCGTGTTGGTAGTGGCAAGAGTACGCTGCTAAAGACGCTCTATGCCGAGGTGCCATTGCTCGAGGGCGAGGGGCGTGTTGTAGGGATGAATCTGCGAAAGCTTAGTCGTTCGGATATACCCTACTTACGCCGACGTATGGGCATTGTTTTTCAGGATTATCAGCTCTTGGGCGACCGTAATGTCTTTTATAATCTATACGATGTTATGCGGGCTACGGGCTGGAAAAGTGACGAGCAGATACGTCGTCGAATAAGCGAGGTACTAACGCTTGTAGGGCTTGATAACAAGGCCTATAAGATGCCTTTCGAGCTGTCGGGAGGCGAGCAGCAGCGTCTTACCATTGCGCGAGCATTGGTTAACTCTCCGCGTCTGCTTTTGGCCGATGAGCCTACGGGAAATCTCGACCCCGTTACGGCCGATGGCATTATGCAACTTTTTCAGGAGATTGCTTCGCAGGGGTGTGCAATCATTATGTCAACTCACAATACGGCCCTTATCGAGCAGTACCCCGCTCGTACGCTTCTATTCTCGAAGGGAAAAATTCAAGAGATTGACCTTGAGAAGAGTTTTGCGTCGGAGGTGTAAATAATTTTCCAAATCATAGATTTGATATTTGCAGAAGTCAATAAAAAATACTATTTTTGTACGCTTTATTAGGCTGTTTTGAATAAAAGATATTAGAATCACTATATGACTACAGAACAAGAGATTGTCAAGAGACAAGAAGAGGAGTATTCAGCGTCCAACATTCAGGTGTTGGAGGGTTTGGAGGCAGTGCGTAAGCGTCCTGCGATGTATATCGGCGATATTGGCGAGAAGGGTTTGCACCACTTGGTTTACGAGGTGGTCGATAACTCTATCGACGAGGCGTTGGCAGGTTATTGCTCGCACATTGATGTTACCATCAACGAAGACAACTCTATTACGGTAAAAGATAACGGACGTGGTATCCCTACCGACTATCACGAGAAAGAGGGTAAATCGGCTTTGGAGGTTGTGTTAACAGTGTTGCACGCCGGTGGTAAGTTCGACAAGGGTAGCTATAAGGTGTCGGGAGGTTTGCACGGTGTAGGTGTTTCGTGTGTGAATGCGCTCTCTACTCTGCTCATTGCCGAGATTCATCGTGGCGGTAAGATCTATCGCCAAAGCTATAGTAAGGGCTTCCCTACTTCGCAGTTGGAGATTGTAGGCGATTGCGAGGATCGTGGTACTATCGTTACGTTTAAGCCCGATGATACGATTTTTACCCACACAACCGAGTATAAGTACGAGACTCTGGCTAATCGCTTGCGTGAGTTGGCGTTTTTGAATAAGGGCATCCACCTTTCGCTTACCGATAAGCGTAAGCTCGACGAGGAGGGTAATCCTATGAGCGAGCAGTTCTATTCGAAGGATGGCTTGATGGAGTTTGTGAAGTATTTGGACTCTACTCGTGGCGAGACAATTATCGAGAATGTAATCTATATCGATACCGAGAAGAATGGCGTTCCTGTAGAGGTTGCTATGCAGTATAACAACTCATATTCGGAGAATGTTCACTCTTATGTAAATAACATCAATACAATCGAGGGTGGTACCCATCTTACAGGTTTCCGTACGGCTTTGACTCGTACTCTGAAGAAGTATGCCGAGGAGTCGGGAATGTTGGCAAAACTTAAGTTTGAGATTAACGGAGAGGATTTCCGTGAGGGTTTGACGGCTGTTGTATCGGTTAAGGTTGCCGAGCCCCAGTTCGAGGGTCAGACCAAGACAAAGCTGGGTAACGATGAGGTAGCTGCAGCGGTAAATGGAGCTGTCGCAGGTGCGTTGTCACTCTATTTGGAGGAGCACCCGAAGGATGCGAAGGCTATCGTGCAGAAGGTTATCTTGGCTGCTACGGCTCGTCACGCTGCGCGTAATGCTCGTGAGGCTGTTCAGCGTAAGACGGTGCTTTCGGGCGCGGGTCTGCCGGGTAAGTTGGCTGACTGTTCAAGCCGCGATCGCTCGATTGCCGAGATTTTCTTCGTCGAGGGAGATTCTGCGGGTGGTACTGCAAAGCAGGGTCGTAATCGTAACTTCCAGGCTATTATGCCTTTGCGCGGTAAGATTTTGAATGTCGAGAAGGCGCAGGAGCATCGTATGTGGGAGAACGAGGAGATTAAGAATATGTTTATCGCATTGGGTGTTAAGCGCGGTACTGCCGAGGATAGCATGGCACTCGATATGGAGAAGTTGCGTTACAATAAGATTATCATTATGACCGATGCCGACGTCGATGGTGCTCACATTGCGACATTGATGCTTACGTTCTTCTTCCGTAAGATGAAGGAGCTTATCGAGAATGGTCATATCTATATCGCTACCCCACC
>JAGBIR010000191.1 GCA_017934845.1 Alistipes sp.
ATATAGAAAGAAAAACTATGAAGAAAATTATACTTTCGGGAGGTGGCACAGGAGGACATATCTACCCCGCCGTTGCCGTTGCCGAGGCTCTAAAACGTAAATGGGGCGACGAGGTGGAGATTCTCTTCGTCGGTGCCGAGGGTAAGATGGAGATGGAGAAGATTCCCGCGCTGGGCTATCGTATCGAGGGCCTTCCAATAGCAGGTCTGCAACGCCGTCTCGACATAAAAAATCTGGCCGTACCCTTCAAGGTGCTGCGCAGCATACGTCGCGCGAAGCACATTATTCGCTCATTTGGTGCCGATGTGGTCGTAGGCTTTGGCGGCTACGCCAGCGCACCCGTACTTTGGGCTGCCCAGCAGATGGGTGTGCCGACCATAATTCAGGAGCAGAACTCCTATGCAGGCGTAACCAACAAGATTCTCTCGAAAAGGGCGAAACGAATCTGCGTGGCGTATGACGATATGGAGCGTTTCTTCCCTCAGGAGAAGATTGTAAAGACGGGCAATCCCCTGCGTGGCAGTTTCTCGCAGAAGAGCGAAAAGAGCGCCGAGGCGTTGGCATACTACGGCTTGAAGGCCGACCTGCCTACGCTGCTTATCGTTGGTGGCTCGCTCGGCACTCGCACGCTGAACGAGATGATGAAGCATTGGATTCTCTCGCTTGATGGCAAAGCCCCCATTCAGGTGTTGTGGCAGACGGGTAAGTTCTACGAGAAGGAGATGCAGGAGTTCCTCAAGGCGCACCCCACCGAAAACATCTGGCAGGGCGCGTTTATCGAGCGTATGGACTACGCCTACGAGGTTGCCGATGCAGTCCTCTCGCGTAGCGGTGCCTGCACCGTTTCGGAGTTGTGCTTGGTAGGTAAGCCTACGATTTTTGTCCCCTCGCCCAATGTTGCCGAGGATCATCAGACAAAGAACGCGCAGGCACTTGTAAACAAACACGCCGCCGAGATGGTACGCGATGCCGATGCCGTAGAGAATGGTATGGCAAAGGCCCTCACGCTGCTGAAAAACAAGGTACGCTTGGCCGACCTACGACGCAACATACTATCGCTCGGCATTGCCGATGCAGCCGACAGAGTGGTCGGCGAGATTGAGAAACTGTGGTAAACAAAGGTTGCTATGAAGCACTACGACAACATATATTTTATGGGCATTGGCGGCATTGGCATGAGCGCATTGGCCCGCTATTTTATGCACGAAGGTCGCGCCGTGGCGGGTTACGACCGTACGGCAACGCCCCTTACGCACGCCCTCGAGAGGGAGGGTGCGCAGGTGACCTACGAGGATAGCATTGAGGCTATTCCCGCCCCATTCCGCAACCCCGACACAACGATGGTGGTATTTACACCGGCCGTTCCGAGCGACCACCCGCAGATGGAGTTCTTCCGCGAGGGAGGTTTCCTTATGGAGAAGCGTTCGCAGATGCTGGGCCACCTCTCGGAGGGGAAATATGTGATGGCCGTCGCCGGCACACACGGCAAGACCACCACATCGACACTTATCGCGTGGCTCAACCACTCGGTGGGTGCCGATGGCAACGCCTTTTTGGGCGGTATATCAAAGAATTTTGGTGGTAATCTGATTCTCGGCAAGAGTGACCGCTTGGCTGTCGAGGCCGACGAGTTCGACCGCTCGTTCCTCCGACTAAAGCCCAACGTTGCCGTCATTACAGCCGTTGCAGCCGACCACCTCGACATATATGGAACATTCGAGGCTGTTGTCGAGGCCTTTGGCGAGTTTGCTGCGCTGATAAAGGAGGGTGGCGACCTGGTGCTGAAGAAGGGCGTGGAGATTCCTTTGCCTACGCATAATGTCGATATTTGGCGTTACTCCTACGACGAGCCGTGCGATTTTTATGCTACAAACATCTCGCTCCAGGAGGGCGGATATTACCGCTTCGACATAGTAACTCCCGACTCGGTGATTACCGACTGCACGTTAGGCATCCCGGGTTGGGTGAATATAGAAAATGCCGTTGCTGCCGTAGCCTCAATGTGGTGCGCGGCACGCAAACGTGGCGAGAGCCTCAACCACGACCTGCTGCGCCGAGGTTTGAGCGAATATTCGGGCGTAAAGCGACGTTTCGAGTTCTATATCAACACCCCGCGTCAGGTATATATGGACGACTATGCCCACCACCCCGAGGAGCTGGAGACTGCAATAACATCGGTGCGCAGGATGTTCCCAACACGCCACCTAACGGCCATCTTCCAGCCACACCTCTACACGCGCACACGCGATTTGTATAAGGAGTTTGCTGACGCCCTGTCGCACGCCGACGATGTAGTCCTCGTGCCGATATATCCCGCGCGCGAAGAGCCCATCGAGGGCATAACGTCGGAGATTATTGCCGAGCGCATCGACCGACCTTGCCAGATTTGCGAGCGCGAGAACTTGGCTGCACTGCTTACGGAGCGCACGACCGACGTTGTGGTAACATTTGGTGCGGGCAACATCGACGCCTATTGCGAGGCGATTGCCGAAGTATTGAAACAGAGAGCATAACTACAAGATGAACAGAGCGTTATCGATAATCGGGAGCTTGCTGCTATGGCTTATGGTCATAGCCTTCGCGGTCTATTTCAACGGCCGCGCCAAGCAGCATTATGCCTCGGCGCCGATAACGCAGATGGATATTGTGCTTACCGACAGTCTGCAAGATGAGGTGCTGGTAAAGAGCCACACGGTAGAGAATTGGATTAAGCGCAGCGGAATACCCACCATTGGTACTCCCATTGGCGAGGTTAACTACTCGGGCATCGAACAGACGATTCGCAAAAATGGCTTTATTGCCGGAGTAAACTCCTACGCCTCGTATGATGGTCGCCTGCGAGTCGAGGTGAGCCAGCGACGTCCCATTCTGCGTCTTGCGATGAATGGTTACGACAACTACATCACCGACGATGGCTTCCTCTTTGCTACACCCCCGGGCTCGGCCGTCTATGCGCCCATCGTAACGGGAACATACGTCCCACCCGTGCCGACACAATATGTCGGGCCGATAGAGGATTATATAAAGTCGCTTATCGAGGAGTCGGAGGCCCGTATTCTGGAGATGCAGCACGAGAAAGTGCCTCTGTTTAAGCGTGATGACGAGATTGCGGATTCGCTCAGGAGTGTGACTAAGATTCGTATCTCGAAACGCTTTTTGAAGGAGCTGCGACTAAAATTCCAGCCCTCGTATCTGGAGGAGTATAAGGCAGACGTTGAGTCAACCCGCGCCTACAAAGCCGCCCTGCGCAAGAAATATCGCTACTGGCGCAGAGTAAACAACCAGAAAATCGATGCCGTCACCGCACGACAGGATGCCGAACGCGAGAATCAAAAAAAGTTGACAAAAAGGTATGAAGATTTATTGAAACTCATTAACTTTGTACGATATATTGAGAATGACGACTTCTGGCGTGCCGAAATAGTCCAGATAGTGGCCTCGACGATGAGTAGTGGCGAGTTGCAATTAGAGCTTATTCCTCGTAGCGGAAGGCATCGCATAAAGTTTGGCACGGTGGATGATGTCGAGGGTAAACTCGACAGATTATCAGCATTTTACCGCAACGGCTTAAGCAACATAGGATGGGATGAGTTCCGTAGCATCTCGGTTGAGTACAAGGGCCAGGTGGTATGTACAAAATAGCAGCGAACAGCATGAGCGGCTGCAACAGATAGAGAAAATTAAAAAACGATAATACAGTGGAGAAGAAGAGTTATGTAGTTGCCGTGGATGTCGGCTCATCGGAGGTGACCATCGCCGTTGGTTCATTTGTCGATGACAACATGATCCACATCGAAGGCATCGTCACCGAACCTTGTGAGGGTATGTCGGCAGGCTTGATCGACAACAACCATACGGTTGGTGCCGCCTTGCGTATAGCACGCGAGAAGGCCGAGCAGTTGGTTGGCGTTGCCATTACCGATGCTTACGTCAGCATTTCGGGTAAGTTTGTGCGTTGCGCACGTTATACCGATCACGTCTTTGTGGAGGATGCGCAGGATTGCATCGCCCAGCGCGACATTATGGCACTGAGCGAGCGTATGCACAACGTGAAGGCTGCCGTTGGCGAGGTCATTTTGGATATGTTCCCCATCTGCTACAAGAGCGACATGGGTGTCGAGATGAAGAATCCCGTAGGCTCTTACAGCAAGCAACTCACTTCGACCTATAACTTCATCCTCTGCGAGCGTCCCGCCAAGGATCGCTTCCGCCGCTTGTTCCTCGATGCTTCGATCAAGATTCAGGATATGTTTGCAAGTGCCGCTGTGGTTGCCGAATCGGTCGTAACGGCCGAGGAGAAGGAGGAGGGAGTTGCAGTTGTCGATATTGGCGACGGCGTAACCGACGTGGCAATCTACCACAACGGCGCATTGTGCTACATGGTGTCGATACCTATTGGTGGCTCGGCTATAAATGCCGACATACGCCACTATGCCAGCCAGATTCCAATGTCGGCAATCGAGACGCTGAAACGCACCTACGGCTCGGCTCTGGTTCGCCTTACGCCCGACGGTATAATCAACGTTCAGCGTGGTAACCGCAACCTTAAGCCTATCCCGCGTCACAATCTCGCTGCTATTATCGAGGCCCGCATGACCGACATCGCCGAGTATGTGTGGAACGAGATTCGCGAATCGAACTTTGCAAACAAGCTCTCGGCCGGCATAGTACTTACGGGTGGTGTTGCCGAGCTGAAGAATGTAGCAGAGCTGTTCCAGCAGGTGACAGGTGTCGAGACTCGCGTAGCGTGTGCCGAGTTGGGTATTACATCAATCTCGCTGGAGAAGGTTGCATCGCCCAAGCATACGCTGGCAGTATCGTTGCTGCTGCGTGGCGCACAAAAGGGCGCTACTCCCGTAGGTGTATTGCAACGACCTATTCAGGAGCCTGAAAAGCCCGAGGTGCCGGTTGTTGTCCCTCCCGTAGAGGTAGTCAATCCCCAGCAGGAGATTAAAGAGAAGGATATAAAAGTCCCCGTGGGGCCGGATGTTCCTCCCGTATCGATTAACGACAAATATGGCAACAATAACAATCCTATTGTGGAGCCTACCGACGAGGATAAGGAGGACAATACCGACGACATTACCAACGAGGAGCAGACACAAAAGAGCGGCTGGTTCCGAGGTATGTTGAACAAATTTCAAAAGCACTTCGACAAAGCGTTCCAGAATCCCGACGAGGAGGATGAGGATGACAACGACGAGTATTAAAAACTCTTTTTAGAAGAACAGAAATGGAAGATTTAATGAACGAACTCTCGATACAGAAACAATCACCGTCGATAATTACCGTTATCGGCGTAGGAGGTGCAGGAGGTAATGCGCTGAACTATATGTGGGGTGTGAAGATCAAGGATGTGAACTTCTTGGCTTGCAACACCGATCGTCGCGCACTCGAAAACCTCGACATCCCCAACGAGAATAAGATTATTTTGGGTGATCCGAACGACCCTCTCTACGGTCTTGGTGCGGGTAACAACCCCATCAAGGGCCGCGATATGGCGTTGGCATCGCTCGACCAGATAAAGCAATACCTCGAGTCGAAGGGTACCAAGATGGTATTCATCGCAGCAGGTATGGGTGGCGGTACAGGTACAGGTGCTGCACCCGTAATTGCAAAGCTGACGCACGAGATGGGTATCCTTACCGTTGCCAATGTCACCTCGCCAATGCTCTCGGAGGGCCCGTGGCGTTGCGATCAGGCAGCCGAAGGTATCGAGGAGCTGCGCAAGTATGCCGACTCGCTGTTGGTAATCAACAACGAGAGCATCCGCCAGCAGTATGGCAAGTTGCCCATCCGCAAGGCTTTCGGTAAGGCCGACGACATATTGGCATCGGCAACAAAGGGTATTGCCGAGATCATCACCGTAAAGACAGCCTTCATACGAGTCGATTTTGCCGATTTGGAGCGTGTTATGCGTGGCAGCGGTCGCGCACACATGGGTGTGGCACAGGCCGAGGGCGAAGGTCGCGCATTGGAGGCGGCACGTCGCTCACTCTGCTCGCCGCTGTTGGATAGCAACCTTATTGCCGGTGCGAAGAAGATTCTTATCAACATCGCGGCAAAGGATATGGACGACATAACCTATGAGGAGGGTAACGAGATTGTAGATTACATTCAGGCCTACGCAAGCTATAAGGAGGATAACGGCATGGAGCATCGCGCCGACATCATTTGGGGTATCAGCTCGAAAGAGGTGTTGGATGACGATGTGATAGAGGTCGTTGTAGTGGCTACAGGCTTCGATGAGGATAAGATTATCCCTCGCGGCGAAACATTCCCCAGCTTGGGTAGCAACATCGAGATTTTGCAACAGCCCGAAAAGACCGACGAGGATGATAAGTCGGTTCTTATGCCTCCCAGAGTAAAAGAGCCTATTGCTGATCCAAAGCCCAGCCGCCCATTGGAGAATCCCGATTCGCCCATTACGCTTGCACGACGTCCGTCGAAGTACCTTAACCTCGATGCCGAGATGAAATTGCCGTCGTTCGTTCGTCGTAACGTGAAGTTCGTTACCGAGAATGGTACTGCTGGCCCGAAGGAGACCTTAAGAGTTGATGCTGAAGACGAGGCTGCATCGAAAGATAATCGCCTGTCGTTTTAAGGCACAAAACATTAAAAACAGGAATAATTGGAGGAGATAGGTATTATATATCAAGGCTTTACGTCGCACACAGCCGTAATGCTGGTCGTTTCGATGCTGCTGCTCATACTCTCGGCTTTGGCATCGGGATCGGAAGTGGCATTCTTTTCGCTCACACCGCGCGAGAAGCAAGATATGCGCGATAGGGGCGATAGCCGCGACGCGACAATTCTCAAGATGCTCGACGATGTCGATATGCTACTGGCTACAATTTTGGTTACCAACAACTTGGTAAACATCTGCATCGTAATCCTTACGTCGAACTTACTTGACGAATTGTTCATATTCAACCGATTCGAATTTTTGGTAAAATCGGTCTTGGTGACATTCCTCTTGCTCTTGTTTGGCGAGATTTTGCCCAAGGTCTTCTCACAAGGCAATCCACGAGGATTCGCCCGCCTTGTAGTCTATCCGTTCAAGGTATTCAGCTTTATAAGCTATCCCCTGGCCTATGTTTTGGTACGTACGGGTGGTAGAATCAGCCGCATAGCATCGCGCAATGCCGAGATTTCGATGGAGGAGCTGGCCGACGCTGTCGATTTGGCTCGCGGCTCGTCGAAGGAGGAGCATCAGATGCTGTCGGGAATCGTAAGTTTCGTCAACACCGAGGTAGCGGAGATTATGCGCCCGCGAATCGATGTCGTGGCGGTCGATATAAAATCGACCTACGAGCAGGTGCGTGAGACGATTATCGAGTCGGGCTACTCGCGCATACCGGTCTATGATGAGGACCTTGATAACATTAAGGGCGCACTATACGTTAAGGACTTGTTACCATATCTGAATTGTGGTAACGAGTTCGGCTGGCAACAGCTTCTGCGCAAGATTTATTTCGTTCCGAAGCATAAGAAAATCGACGATTTGCTGCGCGATTTTCAGGAGAATAAGATTCACGTCGCCATTGTTGTCGATGAGTATGGCGCAACGCAGGGCCTCATATCGCTGGAGGATATTCTGGAGGAGGTTGTGGGCGAGATTTCCGACGAAAGCGACGTTGACGAATCGTTCTACGAGCGTATCGACGACAACACCTACATCTTTGACGGCAAGACCCACATTGTTGACTTCGAGCGCGTTGTAGGCTGCGAGGAGGATATCCTTGCCGACGTGCAGGGCCGCGCCGAGACCCTCGCGGGCTTGATGTTGGAGCTGCGTCGCGACCTGCTGAAGAAGGGCGATATGGTCGAAGCACACGATATGCGCTTCACGGTGCAGAAGATGGATGGCCGCCGCGTCGATAAGATTAAAGTTGTGGTTGGCAACCTGAAAAATGAGTAATTCCCTTTCCGACATACTATCCTTCGAGGGCGATGGTACAC
>JAGBIR010000192.1 GCA_017934845.1 Alistipes sp.
ATGATTGAATATTTTTAAATTTTCGTATGCATAAAAATAATTGCCCGACACGAAAATGTCGGGCAATCATCAATTTTCAGCACGGAGCAGCAGCCCCGCCGAATAGTCACTTTTAATCCTTAAGCTTTGCAGCCCAGAACTCGCGGTTCAAACGTGCGATATGCGCAATTGAGATCTGCTTGGGGCACTCTGCCTGGCAAGCACCGGTGTTGGTACAGTTACCGAAACCGAGCTCATCCATCTTCGCAACCATCGCCTTTGCACGACGTGCACCCTCAACGCGGCCCTGAGGCAACTTTGCGAGTGACGATACGCGAGCCGCAACGAACAACATTGCAGAACCGTTCTTACAAGTTGCGGCACAAGCACCACAACCTACGCAAGCGGCAGCATCCATTGACTCGTCGGCATCAGCCTTGGGGATAGGTATTGCATTACCATCGGGTACAGAGTTTGTACGAACCGATACGAAACCACCAGCCTGAAGAATCTGGTCATAAGCGCCACGGTTTACAACCAAGTCCTTAATAACGGGGAACGCAGCTGAACGCCAAGGCTCGATTGTGATGGTAGAGCCATCCTTAAACTTACGCATATACATCTGGCAAGTAGTAACAGCCTGTGCAGGACCGTGTGCGTGGCCATTGATATGCAATGAACACATACCGCAGATACCCTCACGGCAGTCGTGGTCGAATGCCACGGGCTCCTCGCCTGCGTGTACCAAATCGTTGTTCAAGATATCGAGCATCTCCAAGAACGATGTATCAGGCGAGATATTCTCTACCTTATATGTCTTGAATGCGCCCTGCGATTTAGCGTCCTTTTGACGCCATATCTTTAATGTGAAATTCATAGTCTAATCTATTATTAAAGTTCAACGTCAAAAAATTAGTCTTTATAGTTACGCTGCTTATGCTCTGTGAACTCGTAATCGAGCGGCTCCTTTGTAAGCTCGGGCTCTACGTCCATACCCTTATACTCCCAAACGGCAGCATAAGCGAACTTCTCGTCGTGACGCAATGCCTCACCCTCCTCGGTCTGGTGCTCTGAACGGAAGTGACCACCGCAAGACTCCTCACGGTTCAACGCGTCGCGAGCCATCAACTCACCGAGCTCCAAGTAATCAACCAAGCGCAAAGCCTTCTCCAACTCAACGTTGAATGAATCGGCAGTACCTACCAACTTAAGGTCAGTCCAGAACTCCTTGCGAAGAGCCTGAATCTCCTTAATAGCCTTCTCCAAAGACTCCTTCGTACGAGCCATACCTACGTTATCCCACATAATGTGACCCAAACGCTTGTGGATATCATCTACCGACTGCTTACCCTTAATTGCAAACAGCTTCTCGATCTTTGCCTTAACAGCCTTCTCAGCCTCGGCAAAAGCGGGAGTATCGGTTGATACCTTAGGTGCCTGAATCTTCTTTGCAAGGTAGTCACCAATAGTATAAGGTAATACGAAGTAACCATCAGCCAAGCCCTGCATCAAAGCCGATGCACCCAAACGGTTAGCACCGTGATCCGAGAAGTTAGCCTCACCAATAGCATACAAACCGGGGATTGTAGTCATCAAGTTATAGTCAACCCAGATACCACCCATTGTATAGTGAACGGCGGGGAAGATCTGCATAGGCTGCTCATAAGGACTAACGTCGGTAATCTCCTCATACATATCGAAGAGGTTGCCATAACGCTGCTTGATGATATCCTTACCCAAACGATCGATAGCGGTCTTAAAATCGAGGAATACAGCCAAACCGGTCTCGTTTACGCCATAACCTGCATCGCAACGCTCCTTTGCAGCGCGTGATGCAACGTCACGAGGTACCAAGTTACCGAAGGCGGGATAACGACGCTCCAAGTAGTAGTCGCGATCCTCCTCAGCGATATCAGAAGGCATCTTTGTACCCTTGCGGATAGCCTCAACATCCTCCATCTTCTTCGGTACCCAAATACGACCATCGTTACGCAAAGACTCTGACATCAAAGTCAGCTTCGACTGCTGTGTACCGTGGATAGGAATACATGTGGGGTGAATCTGAGTAAAGCAGGGGTTAGCAAAACCGGCACCCTTACGGTAGCACTGGAATGCAGCCGAGCCGTTAGAGCCCATAGCGTTGGTTGAGAGGAAGAATACGTTACCGTAACCACCGGTAGCGATAACTACGGCGTGAGCGGCGAAACGTTCCAGTTTACCTGTGATTAAGTTTTTAGCGATGATACCGCGGGCACGTCCGTCAACGATGACAACGTCCTGCATTTCGTAGCGGGTGTACAGTTTTACAGTACCCACGTTTACCTGGCGGCTCAGTGCAGAGTAAGCGCCCAGCAACAACTGCTGACCGGTCTGACCCTTAGCGTAGAAAGTACGTGATACCTGTGCGCCACCGAAAGAACGGTTGTC
>JAGBIR010000193.1 GCA_017934845.1 Alistipes sp.
CACGTTGAGGGTTTTGCAAAGGAGTGCGCCGTTGTTACACACTACCGTTTGATGAACTCTCCACGCGGTGAGGGTGTCGTTGTCGATCCGTCGGCAAAGCTGGAGGAGGAGCTTATCGTTCGCCCCACATCCGAGACCATCATCTGGAATACCTACAAGAACTGGATCACCTCATACCGCGATCTGCCTATTTTGTGTAACCAGTGGGCAAATGTTGTTCGTTGGGAGATGCGTACACGTCTTTTCCTTCGTACGGCAGAGTTTTTGTGGCAGGAGGGTCATACGGCTCACGCTACACGCGAGGAGGCTATCGAGGAGGCTTTCCGCATGGTACACGTTTATAAGGATTTCGCCGAGAATTGGATGGGCGTTCCCGTTATCGTAGGCCACAAGTCACCCAACGAGCGTTTCGCCGGTGCCGAGGATACACTCACTATCGAGGCTTTGATGCAGGATGGTAAGGCATTGCAGAGCGGTACGTCACACTTCCTGGGTCAGAACTTCGCCAAGGCCTTCGACGTTACCTATACTAATAAGGAGGGTAAGCAGGAGTACGTTTGGGCAACCTCGTGGGGTGTTTCAACCCGCTTGATGGGTGCGTTGATTATGGCTCACTCCGACAACAACGGTTTGGTTCTTCCACCGAAGTTGGCACCTATTCAGGTAGCTATGGTACCCATCTACAAGGGCGAGGAGCAGCTCAAGCAGATGAGCGAGAAGATGGAGGCTATCGCAGCTGAGCTCAGAAAACGCGGCGTAAGCGTAAAAGTTGATACACGCGATAACGTACGTTCTGGCTTCAAATTTGCAGAGTATGAGTTGAAGGGCGTTCCCGTACGTTTGGCACTCGGTCCTCGCGATATGGAGAACGGCACAATTGAGTTGGCACGTCGCGACACCCTGAGCAAGGAGGTTGTTCCGCAGGAGGGTCTTACCGACCGCATCGTAAAGATGTTGGACGAGATTCAGGAGAATATCTTCCAGAAGGCTCTTACGTTCCGTAACTCAATGATTACCAAGGCAGATACTTGGGAAGAGTTCATCGACATTTTGGACAATAAGGGCGGCTTCGTGCTGGCTCACTGGGACGGTACACCCGAAACAGAGGTAGCCATCAAGGAGGCTTCAAAAGCAACAATTCGATGCATTCCATTGGATGCTGTCGAGGAGGAGGGAAAGTGCATTATGACCGGAAAACCCTCGTCTCGTCGTGTGTTGTTTGCCCGCAGTTATTAATCAAAAGTCGGGGCATTTTTTCACTCGAAATTTGAGCCAATTTTGGCTATAATTACCACAATTTAGGCCAATTATTATATATAAATATGGCATAAATCGGAGTAAAAAAGTTACAAAAAAAATCTCAACCACATATTGTTGATTTTCAGCACCTTTCCCCGCTCGCGAGGAGAGGTGCTTTTATTTTGCCCTATTATAATTTGTAAGACAAAATATTTTTACATACCTTTGCTTTCAACGAGCCTTGAATTTTTTTCAACGAATTTAACAATAAAATATATTTTCGGGGAATGAACCAGTTTAGATTATTTACAATTTTGTGCTGTATGGTCTTCGCGTGCGCGTACGTAAGCGCACAAGAGTACCGTACCGAGACTGGTATTCTTTTCCGTCAGGGACAGAGTGACATCGACCCTGATTTCGCTAACAACCGTCAGCAGTTGACCACCGTCGTCGAGTTGCTCGACTCGGTAAAGAACAACAGCAACATCGAGGTACGAAGCATCGAGTTCTGCGGTTCGGCTTCACCTGAAGGTAGTAGCGAATTAAATCGGAAATTGAGTAACAGTCGTCTCAAAGCCCTCGAGGCCTACGTCCGCGAACGTATGGATATTCCGGACGAGTTGGTTACCTACAACGACCACTATATTCCGTGGGAGACACTCGCAGAGAATATAGCCAAGTCGGATATGGAACACAAGGACGAGGTGCTTGAAATCATTAAGAAAGAGCTGCCCGACGCGACCGATCATCAAGGAACTCCCATTGATGGTCGAATTCCTGTCTTAAAGGGGCTCTATGATGGCAAGGTTTGGGCCATTTTATTGCGCGACCAGTTCCGCGACCTTCGTAACGCCTATATGGTGCTTGTGACCTTCGCTTACCGCGACGAGGAGCCGGCAGCTGCCGAGCCTGTTACGCCCGTTACGGAGCAGCCCACCGAGGTTACCGATGGTGCGACCGTCGCTCTCGCACTTACTCCCGCCACCGAGCAGGCCGAGCAGCCTATCGAGGAGCAGCCCGTAGAGGAGCTTACGGAGGAGCCACGCCACCTCTACCTCAAGACCAACGCCATTGGCTGGGGTATGTTGATGGTTAACCTCGCTGCCGAGATCGATTTTGGTAAGAATTGGTCGGCACAGCTGCCCATCTACTATTCTGGCTGGAACTATTTCAGCGAGACATTGAAGTTCCGTAACTTCACAATCCAACCCGAGGTACGCTACTGGTTCTGGGGTAACACCAACGATAAACTCTTCGTTGGCGCACACTTCGGCCTGTCGTACTACAACTTCGCCTTCAACGGCGATTACCGTTATCAGGACAAGGATGGTAAGACGCCCGCCATTGGTGGTGGCCTTAGCGTCGGCTACCGTATGCCTCTTTGCAAGAGCGGCCGCTGGAAGATGGAGTTCTCGTTGGGCGCAGGCGTATATCCCCTTCACTACGACAATTTCATCAACGTCTATAACGGCGCGCTGTCACACGTCGAGAAGAAGACCTACTTCGGCTTGGACCACGCATCCGTATCATTCGCTTATATGTTTAACCTTAAGAAAAAGAGCAAGTAATGAGAATTAGCAACAACATCTACCGAGCAATTGCTGCGGCCCTGATGGCTTGTACACTCGTACTTGCATCTTGTGCCGTACACGAATGGCCGAAGGATGGCGGCGAGCCTGTTATCCCCGAGCCTCCCAAGTACCCTGTTATCCTCTATCTGGACTACGACACCGACCTCCCGCTATACAAGGTTATCGAGTATCAGCTGGAGAGCCGCTCGGCAATGGCTGTCGATTACGACGTACGCTACATCATCGAGGTATATACCGTCGAGGATGAGTATCTGGGTACAAAGAAACTCTATTCACGCGAGATGTTCACGCGTGACGATGTTAACACACTCAACCACTCGCAACAGCTCAACCTCCCCGAGGGCAAGTACGAGTTCTATGTGTGGACCGACTATGTTGACGCAGGTACAACAGGCCCGAAATACTATCTGGCCGACGATTTTACAACCATCACGGTGCAGAATCACGAGGGTAACAACGACTTCCGCGACGCCTATGCCGGCGTTCTCAAGACCGAGATCACCCCGCTTACTACCGAGGTTCGCGTAATGAACCGCCGCCCGTTGGCAAAGTTCAGCTTCGTGACTACCGACCTCGACCGCTTCATCGAGCATATGCTCGAGCTTGAGGCTCAGGCAAAGGCCGAGTCGGAGAAGAACGAGGGCGAGGGCGAGACACCTCGTGGCGATGAGTCAGCCGAGCCTGCCGAGGCCTCGGCCGATGGTACTGCTACAGCTGCGGAGGATCACACCCGAGGCGTAAACATCAAGGACTATAAGGTTGTATTCCGTTACAGCCAGTTTATGCCTAACGAGTTCGATATCTTCAGCTACATCCCCATCTACGCTCTGCCTAACATCTCGTTCGAGTCGGAGATTACCCCGATTTCCGATACCGAGGCCGAGCTGGGATTCGACTATGTGTTTGTAAATGGCGAGGAGTTCATCGTGCCTATCATCGTCGAGGTTTACGACAAGGAGGGCAAGAAGGTGTCGGGTATCAACCCCATCGACGTTCCTCTGATGCGTGGTCAGCTGACTATCGTACGCGATAACTTCCTTACCTCGCAGGCATCGGGAGGTATCGGTATCAACCCCGATTTCGAGGATCCCGACTACATCTTCGAGGTTAACTAAACCGCTACGACCCAACGATTTAAGAACAATATCCGATTTTGGAATAAATATAAAACTCATAAAATATGAAAAAACTATTATTGGCCATCGCTGCCGTTTTGGCACTTGCATCTTGTGCAAAGGACGACACAACAGTCGAGGCACAGCAGGCCACACTTTCATTCAACGTGACATCTCCCGCCATCGCAACACGTTATGGCGAGGGTACCACAGCTACCAAGCTCGATTGGGCAACCTACGACGAGGAGGAGGGCCTTATCAGCGGCTTGTGCGGCGAGAAAACATTCTCGCTCAACACAAATGTTGAGTTGAGCCTTGTTCAGGGTCGTGCCTATCGAGTTGTATTCTGGGCGCAGGCCGAGGGTGCTCCCTACGAGCGCGTTTGGGGCCAGCCGGGTGAGGATTACACCAAGGCGCAGATCAACATCGTCGGTATGGGCGATTTGACAGCCAACGAGGAGTCTTACGACGCCTTCTTCCACTGCACCGATAAAATCGAGGTGTCAGGCTCTGACGTTCTCGACGTTGACTTGGTGCGCCCCTTCGCACAGCTAAACATCGCTACTGCCGACATCGAAAAGGCAAAGAATGCCGACCTCGAAGTTGCACGTACAGGTGTCGAGGTTACAGGCGTTTTCTCTACCTTGCGCCTTTGGAATGGCTCGGTTGAGAACGAGACCACCGCGAAGTTTGCTTTGGCAGATAAGGCCGAGGGTACTATCAAGACCAACAACAATGAGTACAGCTACCTTGCAATGAACTATCTGCTCGTTAACGCAAAGGATTTGGTTGATGTGAAGCTCTCATTGCAGGATCAGGAGTCAAACGTTAAGGTTCTTACTCGCAGCTACTCATCTGTTCCCGTTCAGCGCAACTACCGCACTAACATCATCGGTAACATCCTTACCAGCGATATGGATTTCAATATCGAGGTTAAGCCCGGCTTCGAGGAGGACGGCTTTGGCGTTATCGACGGCAAGATTTTCCAGTATGTTAAGAGCTTGGCCGACATCGAGGCTGCTTTGGACAACGATGAGGTTGAGGTTATCATCCTTACCGAGGATATCGACCTCGACAATCAGCCTTCAACTGTTTCGACTCGCGCAGCAGCAGGAAGCGGCATCACTATCCCCGCTACCCGTACCGTAACACTCGACCTTAATGGTAAGAGCTTGAAGAAGGCTACAAAGCAGACTTCCGCTTACGCGCTTATTACCAACAATGGTAACCTTACCATCATCGACAGCAAGCAGGGCGGTAAGATCTCTTACACCGACACAGGCAATGGCGGCAACTATGGTTCAAACACTATCCAGAACAACAATACGTTGACTATCGAGGGCGGTATCTTCGAGAACTTGAGCGCTACCGCGACTGTTCGCCAGAATGGCTATCCCCACGTTATCGACACTAACGGCAGCCCTACAATCAACGGCGGTACATTCGACAACCAGTCTGACTACAGCTCTGTACGCATCTGGTGTACCGATGATGACAACACCATTACCACCATCAACGGCGGTACATTCAATGGTTGCATCGATATCCACAATGTAAACGTCAATGCCAACAAGTCAACTACCACTATCACCGGCGGTACATTCAACGGCGACAACTGGAGCAATTGTTCGGTACGTCTGCTCGGCTTTGGTGTTGATGTTGACGAGATCGTCTGCAACATCGAGGGTGGCGAGTTTATGAAGGCGATTAAGCTCCGCAAGTATATCGAAGGCGAAGAGAATTTCAACGCTAACGTATTCAATATCACCGGCGGTACGTTCCACGACGCATCGGTATTTAACTTCTTGGCCGATGGTGCCGACATTAAGTTGGGCAGCGACATGGCTGTTGCCGAGAATACCACAATCACAATCCCCGCAGAGAATACGGTAACCATCGACCTTAACGAGAATACTCTCTCAGGCGAGTCAACAACCTCTGGCAAGAACTACAACATGTTCGACGTACGCGGAACGTTGACCGTTAAGAACGGTACTATGGAGTATAAGCACACCGGCGAGAATATGGCATGGAACAACTTTGCAGAGCTTTTCTACGTAGGTTTCAACGGCACATTGAACCTTGACGGCGTTACTGCAAAGAACTTGGGTGGCTCTGATATGGCTTATGTTGTCGATATGGTTAATGCAACCGACATCACCGTAAATGTAAATAATTCGACTCTCAAATCTACCTATATCCCTGTTCGCGTCTTTAACAACAATTCGACAGGCGTACACAATGTAGCCATCGAGAACTCTACTTTGGAGGGTAAGTATTGCTTCTGGGTACAGTATTGGCTTGCAGATGGTCGCGATGAGGAGACTTTGCAGAATACAGTGAAGTTGGATATCTTCAACACCGAGGGCGAGGATAGCAACAACAATACCTTTATATATAATAACAATTACAACGCCCCCGTCCTCTACGGAAACGAGGAGTTTTTCCCCATCGACCAGTACGGCAACGAGATTTCACTCTACACCGAGGTTGCCGAGGGTATCAAACAAGCCAATAGCGATGGCAACTACGTTATTACAGCGGCTGCAGGTTTGAACTATATCCGCACAAATCTCGATACAAACGACGGTTTCGCTGGCAAGACCATCACTTTGGAGTCGGATATCGACCTTACCGAGGTTGCGGATTTCACTCCTATTGCGGCTGGCACTCGTAGCGGCTCAAGTGCTTCGGGCACAGGCTTCAAGGGCGTATTCGATGGTGCAGGCAAGATCATCGAGGGCTTGAAGATTACCAGCGGTGGCGCAAACGACGCAGTTGGCTTCTTTGGCGTTATCAATGGCGGCGAGGTTAAGAATGTGAAATTCACCGACGTAGCAATCGAGGCAACATCTACCAAAAACGTTGGTACAGTTGCTGGCTTGGTTGTAAATGGCGGTAAGATTAGCGGCGTAACCGTTGAAAGCGGAAGCGTAAAGGGTTTGCAAGGTACTGGAGGTATCGCTGGTCGCATCCTTCTGCACGGCACAATCGAGAATTGTACTAATAATGCATCTGTACTCAGCAATTCAAGCTATAATATTGGCGGTATCGTTGGCGCAGCTTACTATACAAATGCCGAAGGCACAATGACAATCAAGAATTGTACAAATAATGGCTCAGTAGAAGGTCACAATGGTGTAGGCGGTATTGCAGGCTTGAGTGCAGCCGATATTGAAGGTTGCAAAAATTACGGTGAAGTTATAGGTTATAACAACAGCGTAGGTGGTATTGCAGGTGAACAGTCTTATGCTGGAAGTGTAATCGGTTGCTACAACTATGGCAAGGTAACTAACAACTCCGGTTCAGCTACCGGTGGAATTATCGGCTGGACTCGTTATAACATACAAAATGAGAGCGATTACTTAAGAACAGAGATTATCGAGATTTCAGGTAACACAAACGAGGGTGAGATTAAAGGCGTAAACCTTGTTGGCGGTATTGCAGGTCAAATTTTCAATTATGCTATTCTTGATGGCAATACCAATAAGGCTCCAAAGATTACTGCTACAAATAATACCGATATTGACAATGGTAAGGCTGCAGGAATTGTAGGTCATGCTTATTGTGCAGAGAATCAAGGCACTATTGAAGCAGAAACCTCTTTTAATATCACGCTGAAGAATAATACTTCAACAACCACAGCGGAGAATATTTCGGGTGCAGTGACCAAACTTATTGTTAATTACAACACAAACAGCGAGTACATCCACTTGGAGGGCAATACCCCTGCCGAGAATTAATTAAATAACCCCCATAGGAGTGCGGGGCAAAACCTCGCACTCCTCTAACCCCTACCACTCGCTCTACACGAGTATAATTCAGCAGAAAATTACCGAAAAACTCATCCCCACCCGTAATTGGTTGGCAATCAACACGATGCGCCCAAAATCGGGGGGGGTTCGATAACGACAAAACAAAATTTTAATAAATTTTAATTCAAAAACCAACAACTATGAAAAAACTTTTGATGGCTGTCGCAGCGTTTGGTATGCTGTTGACTTCTTGTGCAAAAGATGACACTGCCCAGGTGGATTCAGTTGTCACATTCACAGTAAACACTCCCGACGTGGCAACTCGTGCCTACGGCGAGGGTAAGGAGGCTACAACCCTCTATTGGGCTGTTTACGACCAGAACGGTATCGTCGAGCAGTTGACTGGCTCAAAGTCTATCAACCTCACTACCACTGTTGACCTGAAGCTTATTCAGGGCCGCACTTACGATGTCCTTTTCTGGGCTGCAAATGCCTCTATGGAGAACGTTTACAAGGTAGATTTCACTACCAAGTCTATGGAGATCGACTACGCTGCTCTCGAGGCTAATCAGGAGAGCTACGATGCCTTCTTCAAGTACGAGAATATTGGCACTGTTAACGGCGCAATGAGCCGTACAGTCGAGCTTCGTCGTCCCTTCGCACAGCTCAACATCGGTACTGCCGATACCGAGGATGCCAAGAAGGCAGAGTTCGAGATTCAGCAGACTGCTGTAACCGTAAAGCAGGTATTCACAAAGTTGGATTTGGCTACTGGCACAGCTTCTGACGAGCAGGATGTTACTTTCGCATTGGCTAACAAGGCCGAGGGTACAATCGCTGCTAACGGCAAGAGCTACGACCACATCGCAATGAACTACCTCTTGGTAAACGGCAAGAAGCTTATCAACGTTGACCTTACACTCAACAATGGCACAAGCTCTCTTACACGTTCTTACACATCAGTTCCCGTTGAGCGTAACTTCCGCACCAACATCGTAGGTAACATCATCACCGCTCCCGCCGAGTTCAAGGTTGTTATCCTCCCCGGCTTCGCTGTTGATGAGCACCCCTTCACTCCCGAGGATAAGCTTGCTATGGCTGCTCAGGCAGGTGGCGAGTATACCTTGGAAGAGGATATGGAGTTGTCTTCTGCTTTGGTGGTTTCAAGCGCATTCACCCTTAACCTTAACGGCAAGACATTGAAGACTGCCGCTGAGAGAGGCTATATTGTTGAAGTTACTGAGGGCGGTTCTGCAAATATTAAGAACGGTAAGTTGGAGGTTATCAGCACAAATGGTGATGTGGATGGAACAGGTGCTTCAACAGGTGGTTCATCGGCAGTATACTGCGACGGTGGTAATGTCAAAATGGAGGATGTAGAGATTATCGGTAGTCAGCGTGGTGGTCATCGTGCTGTTCAGGTATTTGATGGTGTCGGCGACTTTACAAATGTTAAGATCGATGTAAACTATGGTTCAGGTTTCAATGCTGGTAGCGGTGCTACTGTTACATTGAAGAATTGTGAGGTTACTGTTAATGGTATGTATAAAGCACCTTATAACTCTGTATGTTTCTCTGTTATGGGTGGCGGTAAGTTGATTGTCGAGAGCGGTACCTATAAGATTATTAACGACGATGTATATCCTACAGGTAAATCACATGGTGGCTGGCTCGGTATCGTTATGAACTCTGGCGGTACTATGGATATCAATGGTGGTACATTTACAAATGTTCCCGCTGACCTTGCTGCTTTGTCTTACGAGCGCTCTATGTTCAGCATTGATGCTACTGCAGGTCTTTCAGCTACATTGAATCTTAACGGTGGTACTTTCACTCCTCAGCATAACAAGATGGTTGAGAAGGGTGGCTCTGGTAGCTATGATGTATTTGCATATGTAGATGGCAAGTTGATCGAAGGCTTCTACGTAAATGACGGTGTATTGGCTGCAATGCACGATATGGGTAATGGTAGCTGGATGGTTGTACATGATCTTGACAAATTTGACGCAGTAGCAACTAATTCTTCAGAGTTGAGCGCAGCTATTGCCAACGGTGATAGCAATGTGATTTTGGCTGACGATGTTACTTACTCAAGTGCAATCAACAACGATGCAAATATCAACTTGAACGGTAACACTTTCGAGCCTACAACAACTCTCGAATTGAAAAACAACTCTGACCTTACAATGGTAGGTGGTAACTACGAGGTAAATGGTACTTATGGTCATATTGATGTTCGTCCTTCAACTACAGAGGGTAGCGTAGTAGTATTCGAGGATGTAGATTTCTCATTCAACAAGTTAGGCCCTACCTACGGCACCTGCACCGACCGTTTGGGGTCTGTAGTTGAGGTTTGTCCAACAGTAGATGGTGCAAAGGCTGTAGTAAAGTTCAAGAACTGTACATTTGATAACGCATCGGTATTGTTCGAGGGTATGAGCGGCAAGAGAGGACAGTTTGAGGCTGTATTTGAGGGTTGTACCTTTAATGCTCTTACTTCATCTTCACCTATCGAGGTTATGAACTATATGGATGGTACTATTACCGTGAAAGATTGTATTTTCAATCTTACTTGTACATCTTCATCTGCAACAGCCGTTGCGGTAAATATGGCTTCATCAGCTGTACAGATTACAGCAACGAACAACACACTTAATGCTGTTGCTGCTACTCCTTACACTTTCGATGCAAGCAAGGGTGAGACAGAGGTTGATAATATCAAAGTATTTGGTACTCCTAAGAATATTAAGTTGATTTACATCAACGGAACTGCAAGTTCGGCAACTGAGACCGGTACAACAAAGACTGGTATCGCTCAGTAATCAATTAGGGCTGCGGTACTTGGGTGTGCCGCAGCTCACAAAGTGAAAAAACACAAAAAAACTTTTATACAAAATTATTTATTAACAAAAAAATCACAAAATGAAAAAACTGATTCTTTCAGCAGCAGCATTTACAATGTTGTTGGCTTCGTGCTCAAAGGACGAGGCAGCAGTTACCAGCAATGAGGCTTTGGTGACATTCAACGTGGCAGCCGCAGATATGGGCACACGTGCTTATGGTGATGGCGTTACAGCTCACGACTTGGAGTACGCTATCTACGAGAAGGGTAGCTACGCTCAGCCCCTTATCGCAAAGGAGCTCCAGGGTGTATTCCCCGGTGACGTAAAGCAGACTGCTTTTACAGAGAAGTTGGTTAAGGGTAAGACTTACATCGCTCTTTTCTGGGCTGATGCCGAGGTTGATCCTTACACAGTAGATTGGAACAATCAGACTGTAAAGATCACTGATCCCGCCGCTTTGGAGTCACAGGACGAGAATCTCGACGCTTTCTTCAAGGCTCACGAGATCGTTGTAGGTCAGGACGCACAGACCGAGACTATCGAGCTTCGTCGTCCCTTCGCACAGCTTAACGTAGGTACAGCCGACACAGCTGATGCTGCTACTGCTGGTTTGGTAGTTGAGCAGACTGAGGTTGCAGTTCGCGCTTACACTACTTTGAACCTTTTGAACGGTGAGGTTGCTGACGCTATGATGTTGACTTACAAGATGGCTAACATCCCTTCAGGCGAGAACGAGACCTTCACAGTTAACGGTAAGGTTTACGATCACCTTTCAATGAACTATCTCTTGGTGAACGCTAAGGAATTGGTTGACGTTACTTTCACTGTAAACGACGGTACACAGAACATCAACACTTCTACATTTGCAAAGGTTCCCGTTGAGCGTAACTTCAAGACTTTCATCATCGGTAACTTGCTTACAAGCGACGTTAACTTCGACGTTATCCTTCTTCCCGACTACTGGAAGACTCCCGATTACATTTGGCCCGATCCGCAGAATCCTTCAGGTTCTATCGACGGTGCTGTTGTAACAACAACTGTTAAGGTTGACGCAAATACTCCTTTGTCAGAGGTTGTAACTATCATTGTTGACGGTCAGTCACAGCGTTTCGAGGGCGTAAGCATCAAGAACTCTACAGTTACTGCAAGCCCCGCTATCGAGAGTGAGGTTGCTACAACTTTCTACTTCGAGAACGTAATCCTCGAGGGTAATGGTGTTGATGCTCCCGTAAATGGTACTTACTTCTTCAAGGGTTGCGACTTCAAGTCAGGCACTACAATCGTAACATCAACAACAGGTCAGGTACTCTTCTACTATCCTATCGATTGTACAATCGATGGTCAGCCTGCTACATTCGCAGAGTTGTCTGCAATGTGTAACTGCCCTGCAACAATTGCACAGTGGTAGGATTTACCTAACGAATAGTTTTACAGATGCTCAATCCGTAAGGGTTGGGCATCTTTTTTTTGCCATAACTCCGCAGTGAAGAATTATATTGCCAATTAAAACTTCGCCCCTACGCAAGAGGATAGTTATTTTTTGCATCCCTAAAATTTCGCCCCTAATGTAGGGGAGATGTCACGAAAGTGACAGAGGGGTATAATCATAACCATCCCGCAG
Organism: Alistipes sp.; assembly: GCA_017934845.1. Classification (GTDB taxonomy): domain Bacteria; phylum Bacteroidota; class Bacteroidia; order Bacteroidales; family Rikenellaceae; genus Alistipes. Next base: position 12,166 of record JAGBIR010000193.1, read on the forward strand.
GCCGTCATTCCACATTAGCACAACGCAGTGGTTTACAGATACCAACAACATAACCTTGTGCTAATGACTGGAATCCACCTTTTATAATTATTACCTCTCAGATACGAACTTGGTAGCGAGATTAAATTAAGCGGTAGATGCCAATCAATTGGGTAAGGGTAGCACTTGCGTACTTGCCAACCAATACTTTACCCAATTGCGGCATGACATTCCCTCTGCGCCAGCAAAACAATTCTGAATTTTGAATTTTGAATTCTTAATTTTGAATTATCATACCGCCCGCAAAATAACATTTCCGCCCGCAGGAAACCCAAGCCTACATTACCTAAAAATTAGCATTTTTCGGCACAGAATTTGCCGTTTACTCCACAAAATGGGGCTATTTCATTAAAAATTGGCAAAAAATGTTTGAAAACCGAGAAAATCTTATTATCTTGCACTCAAATACATTTATTATTAACTCTAAAAACGCATCGCCTATAGGAAAATTCTACTCTTTGAACATTACATTTTAGTAAAGAAAGGAGAAGAGTATGAACACACAAGTGTTAAGTGACCGTGTATTGCTTAATAGCTATCTCTCGGGTGATTGCGCTGCCATTTCACAGCTTATCGAACGTCATTCGCGCCGCGTGCGCGACTACATCCGTATGATGGTTAAAAGTACCGATGTGGCCGATGACATTCTGCAAGAGACTCTTATTAAGGCCGTACGATTTATCGACGAGGGACGCTATGCCGACAATGGCAAATTCCTGTCGTGGTTGTTGCGTATTGCCCACAATCAAGTTATTGACTACTTCCGCCAGCAGAAGAGCGCGCGCACGCTGAACGAGAGCGAGGCGGGCTACAACGTGCTGGGCACACTCCGTTTTGCCGAGCATAACGTCGAGGATAAGATGGTTGCCGAGCAGATCGAGGCCGACGTGCGTCGTCTGATCGACTTCCTGCCCGAGGAGCAGCGCGAGGTGGTTATGTTGCGTTACTATTCCGGTTTGAGCTTTCAGGAGATTGCCGACCAGACCGGCGTGAGCATCAACACCGCATTGGGCCGTATGCGCTATGCGTTGATCAACCTGCGTCGTTTGATCAAGGAGACCGATGTGATTCTCTCGTAGGCTTTCGGAATTATACACTGCGGGCGCATATTAACGTTAAAAGACAAAAGATAGAGGCATACCCCTCCGCCCTAATGGGCACCTCCCCTACCTTAGGGGAGGAGTAATCATAGATTGTCCCCCTAAAATAGGGGGACGAGCGTAGCGGAGGGGGTATGTAAAAAGCTAAGTATCAAACTACAACGCGCCCAAAGCAAATAAGCAGATAGTTTTTTCACAAAAAAGAACAAATTTTCATCCATAGGTACAATAAAACGGGCCATCGGCTCGTTATGAAAATAAAAACAGACTGCCTATGGATGAAATTGACAAAGCTATCAACGACGATTTTTTAAC
>JAGBIR010000194.1 GCA_017934845.1 Alistipes sp.
ATATCCGTGTCAAGGTACGACTCACGCTGGCCGAAATTGCTAATGGTACAACCAAGAAGCTAAAGATTAACAAGACCATCGCCTGCGACAAGTGTGGCGGTACGGGTGCAAAGGACTCTTCGTCATATTCCACCTGCTCGACCTGTAACGGCTCGGGTTATGTCACTCGAGTGGAGAACACCTTCTTTGGCCGTATGCAGACTCAGGGCGTATGTCCTACCTGCGGTGGCGAGGGTAAAATCATTACAGCCAAGTGCGACAAATGTGGCGGCGACGGCACAATGCGTGGCGAGGAGGTTGTCGAGATTAAGATTCCTGCCGGCGTAGGCGAAGGTATGGCCGTAACAGTATCGGGTAAGGGTAATGCTGCGCAGCACGGCGGTGTGAGTGGCGATCTGCTCGTGATGATCGAGGAGGAGCGCAATCCCGAATTGGTACGCGATGGTAACGACTTGATTCACAACCTGAATCTGCCTGTTACTACTTGTATCCTCGGTGGCGAGGTCGAGGTGCCGACAATCGATGGCCGCGTGAAGATTAAGATTGCTCCGGGTACGCACGCCGGCAAGGTGTTGCGTCTGCGTGGTAAGGGTCTGCCCGACGTGAATGGCTATGGTCGTGGCGATATTCTTATCGTTGTTGATATTACAATTCCCGACTCACTGAATAGCGAGGAGCGTAAACTTGTTGAGAAGTTGGCCGAGATGCCTCATTTCAAGAAGGCCGAGAGCGTCGAGAAACAGAATATCTTCGACAGAATGCGTAATTTCTTTAGATAGTATAAATAGTTAAATAATAGGGATATGGGATTCTTTTCACCTTATAAGCGACACGCGAATCAGTTCTCGTATAAACCGCGCTACTACGACCCCGATAAGGAGGCTCGTGAGCAGCGTCGTGCCGAACTTCGAGGCGAGCGCTCGGACGATACGGGCGAATATACCCCCGGAAAATATATCCGTGCTCAGCGTGAGGCGCGTGAGGCGAAACGTACGCAGAAGAATAAGAGAAAGGGCGGTGGTATGTTGAGATTTATCACTATGTCGCTGTTGGCTCTGTTGTTGTTCTTTATTGTTATGGTGATTGTTCCGCGTCTGGGTGCTATCTTCGAGATGGCGACCAACCCAGCTGCTACACCCGTTAAAGAACAGGTAGAGGAGGCGGAGTTCGATCCCTATGCACCTTTTATCATCGTACCGAACGACTATGTCGAGGGCGATGAACTGATTATCGAGGATTAACCCTCTGGTTTTCAACTTTAACCCAGCTTACTTGGATAGTATGGAGGAGAATAGAATACATCTTTTACCCGAGATCGTAGCTAATCAGATAGCTGCCGGAGAGGTGGTGGATAATCCGTCGTCGGCCATTAAGGAGATGATGGAGAATGCCATCGATGCGGGAGCTACGTCGGTTACGGTGAACTTCCGTAATGCAGGTTTGGAGTTGATTCAGGTCGTGGATAATGGTTGCGGAATGTCGCCTATCGACGCTCGTATGGCATTCGATCGCCATGCAACGAGCAAGATTCGCGACTTTGACGATGTATATCGCCTGCAAACCTTCGGATTCCGTGGCGAGGCGTTGGCTTCGATAGCGGCCGTAGCTCAAGTAGAGTTGCGTACACGCAAGGAGGGTGACGAGGTGGGAACAGTGACGATTGTAAATGGAGGTGAGTTTATCTCGCAGACGCCCGTTATGTGTCCCGTAGGTTCGCAGTTTATGGTGCGCAACCTCTTTTATACAGCTCCGGCACGTCGTAAATTCTCGTCGGATAAGGCGAAGATGGTTACCGAGATTAAGCGCGTATTCCGTCAGGTGGCGTTGTGTAATCCGGCTGTAAGTTGCGAGTTGATGTCGAACGATATGCCTATTATAACGTTACCTGCAGGAACACTCTCCGAGCGTATTATCAACGTCGTAGGTCGCCATATAAAGACCAATTTGCTGGAGGTCGCAGTCGATACGTCGCTGGTAAAAATCAGTGGCTATGTGGGTCGTCCTGCGGCTGCGAAGCAGAAGAACAACGAGCAATATCTGTTTGTTAATGGTCGTTACTTCCGCTCGCCACAGCTTTATCGTTCGATAATGAAGGCCTACGAAAAACTTATTCCCGATAATTGTTCGCCATCGTATTTCCTCTATCTTACGGTCGAGCCGAGCAGGGTGGATGTTAATGTGTCGCCTCATAAGACCGAGGTGCGCTTTGCCGATGTCGAGGATGTAAATCAAATAGTTACATCGGCCATCCGTAGCACGTTGGCAAAGAGTGGTAGCGTGGGAATGATGGATTTCGACAATCAGATGAGCGTGGATATTCCCGTTATGAATCCCGACACTATGGTTTATAGTGAGCCGCAATCATCATCCGGAAATGCTTACAATCCCTTCGATGAGGGCTATGCCGCGGCGGTTGCCGATCCTAATATGACGGTCGATATGTCGTCGTACGATGTGCCTTATATAGATGATAACGATAAACTTGTAGTGCCCAAACACTCTCCGGCTCCTGCTCCAAGTAGAAAAACCAAGAGCGATGGACTGAAAGATTTTATGTGGGCGCAGATGCCTCTGGTGGATGACTTTAGTCTGGATACCGAGCCTAAAGGGCCTATTTCGATGGATAGTCCGGCAGAGCAATATGAGGAGCTGGAGTCAAGTATGATGGCACTCGAAGATAGTGCGCAACCCACTTCGGGCGAGAGTAGCTTGGAGTATATTCCATCGTCGATTGGATGGCAGCAGGAGCTCCCGTCGCACGAGGAGATTTCGTTTAGCGATCTGTTTGTGCTGGGTGGTGGCTATGTGTTGGCAAAAAATAGTGGCCGAGTGATGATTGTCGATATGCGCCGCGCAAAGGAGCGACTCTTGTATGACGATTATATGAAGGCGTTGAGCGTAGGAGGCTCCATCTCGCAGCAATTGCTCTTTGCCGAGGAGTTGGAGTTGTCGATCGACGATTATAATACGCTTGATGAGAATTTGGTCGAATTCTCGGCTTTGGGTTTCGACCTCGAGTTGAAGGGCAATGGTCGTGTGGTTATGCACGGCGTGCCGTCGAACCTTATGGGAGCCGATGCCGACAGCTTGTTGTATGATTTGTTGCGCGAAGCCGAGCAATCGGGTAGTGTGGCTGAGCGAATGCGCGAGAATATGGCGCGAGTAATGGCCGTAAGCGGTAGCCGTTCGGCGGCTAAAATCACTACCGTCGAGGAGGCTTCGACGCTGCTGAAGATGTTGTGCGAGAGTGAAAATTATAGCTACTCGCCATCGGGAAAGTCAATTATGACCGAGCTTACGACCGATGATTTAAGAATAAAATTAAGTTAAAACAGATAGATGAATAACGTTTTACAGACTACCACTCCGGTGGTTAAAAATCTTATAATTGCCAACTGCGTTGCGCTGCTTGCTACTACGCTGTTGCCCTTTGGCGACCTGATAATCGAGCATTTTGCATTGTTTAATGTCGAGAGTCCCTATTTCCGTTCGTATCAGATCTTTACCTATATGTTCCTGCACGGTGGATTTTCGCACCTCTTCTTTAATATGTTTGCTCTGTGGATGTTTGGCCGTACGTTGGAGTGGCGTCTGGGTTCGCAGCGATTCTTTACCTATTATATGATTTGCGGAATTGGTGCGGCTTTGCTGCAACTTGGCGTTGGTTATGCCGAGTATCAGCACGCGTTGGCTGCTACGGGTAATCTGGCCTTCCGCCTGCTGGGTGTACCTACGGTGGGCGCATCGGGTGCGGTGTATGGATTGCTGTTGGCCTTTGGAGTATTGTATCCCAACCAGATGATTATGCTTATCTTCCCGCCTATTGCGCTTAAAGCCAAGTGGTTTGTTGTGATTTACGGATTGATTGAGCTCTTCTTTGGCCTGTCGGGCTATCAGCAGGGTGTGGCTCATTTTGCCCATCTGGGCGGTATGATCTGGGGCTTTGGCCTGCTGTGGTGGTGGCGCAAGAAAGGTAAGATATTCTTCTAATTTCAAGTGCTATGTCGGACTTCTATTCGGGAAATTACTCTTCGCGTAACAAACAGCAGCGATCGGCTTTCGGATTGCTGTTTGATACGTTGATGATGGTTATAACTATCCCCATTATGCTACTCTTTGTGGCATCGCTTTTCGTGCCACTTGTAAATCCCAATTCGGCAGGCATATTCTCGATTTTGGGATTGGTAGCTCCTTTTGTGTATGGTGCGATGCTGCTGGTTACGCTCTACTGGATTCTGCGCTGGCGATGGATTGCCGTGCCGCTGATTCTGTTGGCCGTAATAGGCTCTTTCAGCCTCTCGTCGTTCTATCGTCCCGAGTTGAAACGCTTTTATGAGAAGAGCCACCCATCGAGTGCCGTAAAGGTACTTACCTATAACGCGCGTAGCTTTATTAACGACAATGGCCAGCGATGTCTGGACTCCGTTGCGGAGATGATTAGGGTGATACATCCCGACGTAATATGTTTTCAGGAGATGGGCTTTTCGCATAAGATGGACTCAATTCTGAAGCACGAACAGTTGAAATATTCGCCACTTCCAAAATCGCTTTCGAGGGTCGATCTCAGCCCTGCGATTTACAGCCGTCATCCTATCGTCGCAGCCGAGCGAATTGACTCGATGAAGAATTTTGTGTGGGCCGATGTAGTGATTAGGAAGGATACTTTGCGACTGTTTAATCTGCATCTGCACACTACGGCTATCCGTCGCGATGAGGGTCAATATATCGAGAATCATCAATACCTCGAGGAGGAGGGCGATATCGATAAGCTGCGCAGCATGGCAAGTCGCTTGAGCGAGAATAATAAGTTGCGCTCTACGCAAGCCGACACTATTGCAACAATCATCGCCTCTTCGCCATATCCTGTAATTGTTTGTGGTGATTTTAACGACACCCCCGTATCTTATACCTATCGTCGCGTGAGTCGAAAGCTAAAGGATGCCTTCCGCGAGGCAGGACGTGGATACTCTTATATCTATCGCGGATTTTTCGATATGTTACGAATCGACTATGTGCTTTACGATAAGCGTTTCACGGCTCTTGGCTACGATGTTATTGACTCGTGGGGCTGGGTGGATAAATATCGTCGTAAGGATACTATTCAGGTCAGAAAATATGGCAACGAGATGACCGTCAAGCCCTACAACGACCGAGGCCCATATCCGGTCGATTATTCGGATCACTATCCGGTGCTTGTACACCTTAATACTAATGTGGAATAACCGCTAACTTTTAGAATTATGATACTTGATGTTTTGAAGAACAAGGAGCAGTATTTGTCGCTGCATCCTCGATTTAAGACGGTGTTTGAGTTTATCGACACCCACGATTTGGCCGCTATGGAGTGTGGTCGCCACGACATTGATGGCGATAATATCTTCGTGAATGTGCAGGAGCTGGATCTTCGTGAGAAGAGTGAGGCTCGATTGGAGCTGCACCGAAAGTATATCGATATCCAGTTGTTGTTGCGTGGCCCTGAGGAGGTGTTTGGCTGGAGCGAGAAGAAGGATTGCCTTACGCCGGTAGCCGATTTCGATGCCGAGAAGGATATCCAACTCTTTACCGATGTGCCACAGTGCTTCTATACTGTTCGAGAGGGTCAGTTCTCGATTCTCTTCCCCGAGGATGGTCATGCGCCAATGCTTGGTGAGGGTAGGGTTAAGAAGTGTATATTTAAGATTCTCCTTTAATAAAAGAATCCGTCTAACAAGGCTCTTTCGGCATCTGCCTTTTCTTGCAAAGAAATGAGGGTATCCATAGCTATGGACACCCTCATTATCGTTTGTTAGTGAATGATCTACTTAATATAAACCTCCAAGAGTTTTCCCTTGCCGCTAATCTCTACGTTGTCGGCCTCGGCGGGTATCATTACCAGCTCATAGGGGTCAAGATGCTCGTTGCAGCCGTTTAACTTTATTTCGGCCTCGCCATCGGTACAGATGTAAAGAACGAATGAGTCAAGCTCAACCAGCTCGCGCTCCATTGAGCCATCCAAGTCGATGACGTTGGTTGTAAAGTATTCGCAATCAACCAACTTTACCGATTGGTTGCGCTGCAACTCATACTTCATAATACAATCGTCGCTCTCGCGCTCGAAATCTATTGCATCAATAGCCTGCGCAATGTGCAACTCGCGTGGATTGCCCTTATCGTCGGTACGATTCCAGTCGTAGATGCGATAGGTAATATCCGACGTCTGCTGAATCTCCAGCACCTGAATACCCTTACCCAAAGCGTGAACCGTTCCGGCAGGGATAAAGAATGTATCGCCGGCCTTAACCTCAATACGATTCAGCAATTCGGGAAGACGATCCTCGGCAATAGCTGCGATATACTCCTCGCGTGTAATGTTGCTATCCTTAAAACCAACGTATAGGGCGGCACCCTCGTCGGCCGCTACCACATACCACATCTCGGTTTTACCGTATGAGTCGTGTCGCTCGGCAGCCAAAGCATCGTCGGGATGTACCTGAACAGAGAGTACATCGTGACAATCGAGGCTCTTTATAAGCAGCGGGAATGTAAGACCGTACTTATCGTAAACCTTATCGCCAATCAGGTTGCCCATATAAACCTCGATAATCTCCTCGAGGTTGTTGCGTTTGAGCATACCGTTAGCAACTACAGATATATCGCCTTCTACGGCCGATAGCTCCCAGCTCTCGCCATAGGGCTTCGTCGGGTCAATTTTCTTGGCTTTGCCGGCCTTTGCCTTTGCCAAAAGCTCGTGTCCGCCCCAAAGACGCTCCTTTAGGCGAGGAATGAATTTTATTTGATATAGCATAATCGGATAGCCAAATTATTCAACTTCGGGGAACATAGCCTCAACGGCTGCTACAACAGTCTCGGCATCGACATTGAGCGGGAATATGCGCTCGGGCTCCAAACGAACAACATCGTGCTCGGCCTTGAAACGCTTCTCGCCTGCACCTGTAATATTGAGCATTACGGTAGCCTCCTTCTCGATGCGGCCTTCACC